>NZ_JAYWFT010000008.1:0-2719 GCF_043778725.1 Flavobacterium sp.
GTTGAGTTTTGCTCTAAATATACTGCACTTTCTAGCGATACACTTATTGCATTTGATAATGTGGTAGGAAAAGACCCTGCTTGTGAGGTTTTATCTACAAAAAATGTTGCCTACGAAGAAGGTATTTGCGCTACACCAGTCAATCCGATTTGTTTGGATGTAAATAAAAAATCATCAGTCTTCAAAGTAACTGCTGGTAAGACATACCGTTTTTGCCGTCAGATTATTACCAATGGTGGTGACCCAGATTGTTTAGGAAAAACATACCAAACATACTGCGCTTTTTTGTGGAAAGTAAGCAGTGGTTCTTCTTTTTCTAAAACTATCTGTAACGGAGAAAGTGTAAAAATCGGTACAATCTCTTACAATACAACGGGTATTTATACCAATACTATAACAGGAAGTACAGGTTGCGACAGTACGGTTACGGTTAATTTGACTGTTTTACCTGCTGCCAATAGCACTGTTACTACCTCTATTTGTAATGGAGATAGCTACATAATTGGTGCTAATAAATATGATAAAAGCGGAACATTTACTTCGGCTGTAAAAACAAAAAATGGTTGCGATAGTACGATTACGCTCAACTTGACTGTTTTACCTGCAAAAATTGCTGCGGTTAGCAAAACAATTTGCTTTGGCGAAAAAATAACGATTGGTACAAATACTTATGACAAATCAGGTGTTTATACAACTTCTGTAAAAACAAATGGCTTGAGTTGTGATAGTACCATTAGTTTGACTTTGACTGTTTTATCTAAAATTGGCTCTACCTTACAAAAAACAATTTGTAACGGTCAGACATACGTTTCTAATGGAAATCCAGCATACGATAAATCAGGTAAGTACGATGAAAAATACAAAGCAAAAAATGGCTGCGACAGCACTTATACTGTCGATTTGACCGTTTTACCAGTCCTAAAATCAACTGTAAATGCTAGTATTTGTGACGGAACAAGCTATACGATTGCAAATCAGACTTTTGATAAGCCTGGTACTTATCCAATAGTTGCTAAAAATAAAATTGGTTGCGATAGTACCATAACGCTTATTTTAAAAACAAGTAACAAAGTAGAAATTAATACTGTAAAAACTATTTGCCAAGGGCAAAGCATAAAAATTGGAAATACTACTTATACAACTTCGACCACAACCGAAATTACTTTGCCAAACAACGGTAATGGTTGTGACACTCTTATAAAATTGAATTTGACAGTAAACGAAAAGACAAAAAGCTCAATTACAAAGACTATATGTTTTGGGCAAAATGAATTAATTAATGGTATTGAGTACAAAGTAACAACCAAACAAACTATTATTTTTCCAAATAAAAAAGGTTGTGATAGTACAGTTACTTTAGATTTGACTGTTTTACCTGAGAGTAAAGAAGAACTTTTAGGCTCTATTTGCAGTAACGGAGGTAGTATAAAGATAAAAGACGTTACTTATACCAAAAAAGGATCTTATCCGTTGGGCAAAACTGGAAAAGATAAAAATGGTTGTGATATTACAACAACAGTTATAATTGTAGAAGATAATATTCCAGCAGCAGCAGGAACTCAAAAGAGTCCGTCATGTGCAGGGAAAACAGATGGTAGTTATGAAATAACTTCTCCAACAGGTGCTGAATATACTTACGTATGGAGCGATCCAAAAGGAAATGGCACTAAAATTACAGGTGTAAAGGCTGGTACTTATACTGTTACGATAACAACTACCAAAAGTGCTTGTAGCCAAGTATTTCCAGTGGTAATTGAAGATCCAAGATTAGATATTAAAGAAAATATAACGTCAGCAGCTTGTAATGACGCTTCAAACGGAGCTATTACAATAACTTCTCCATCAGAAGCTGGTACTATTTACAATTGGGCTTCGGGACTAAAAACAGCGACAATAAGTAACCTCAAAAAAGGTACTTATGCTGTTACTGTAACAGATAAAGATGGTTGTGTAGCGAACAAAACGATAACAGTTGGTGCTGACGCTGAACCTACACTATCAGTTACGCCAAAAAATGTTACGGTTAATATAGGAGAAACAGCTTCTTTTACATTAAATATAAGTAATATCGTAAATCCAGTGATTACTTGGACACCTACTGCAAACGTAACTAAAGTTGGAAATGCTTATCTTATAAAACCTACTGGAATTACTGAGCCTCAAGTTTATACTTTTACGGTAAAAGATGCGAATGGTTGTTCAGCTACTACAACGGCTAGTGTTCTAGGACAATTCAAAATCCCAGCAGTATTTACTCCAGACGGTGATATTGAAGTAAATAAAATCTTTACTCCTGTTAAAGATGAAAAAGTTACTTCTAATTTAGTTTATACTACATTTTTAGTATTTAACAGATGGGGCGAAATAGTCTATGACAATCCAAAAGACCATAAATGGAATGGAATGTTTAAAGACAAAAAATGTCCTACTGATGTTTATATTTACAAAATACAAGTTCAAGATTTAGAAACAGTTTTTTCTGGTGAAATAACTTTACTACGATAGATTTTACAAAATACATTAAAAAACGCTCGATTCTTTTCTTAACAGAAAAAATCGAGCGTTTTTTTTATTGTAAAATATTGATAATCAGCATATTACTTTAATTATCTTCATTTATTTAATTACTGAAAACTTCGGAGAACTATTGAAAATATCCAAATCTATTGAAATTAGCTTGGCTTTTTGCCGCCGTGCAATGGTGTTTTCACCTTGCACA
>NZ_JAYWFT010000009.1:0-18200 GCF_043778725.1 Flavobacterium sp.
TCAACAATAGGCAATAACGTTTCATCAACTAATACCTCTGTTTTACCTTCAAGAATAGTATCAGAATTGGGTTCCTCATTTTTTTTATTGCAAGAATAAGCAACAACCAAAATAAGAATTGAAAACATTAGCAACACTTTAAACTTTTTATTCATTTTCATTATTGGTATTAAAATAACGGAAAAACCTAAAAAAGGAATATACAATAAGTAAAATTCCAAAAGCAATTCTATACATTAAAGGCATTTTATAAGGAAATTTATCCCAAAAAATGATAACTAATCCAAATGTTAAATAAATCAAAAAAAACAAAATTCCTATAAATAGAAGAAATCGCTCTTTAAGCGATTTCTTCTTATAATTTAAAATAAATCTTTTAAGCATTACTCTTCAGGAGTTTCAATCTTAATAGGAATTTGGTAAGAACATCTCACTTTTTTTCCATTTTGTTCGGCTGGAGTCCATCTTGGAGATTTTCTCAATACTCTTTCTGCTTCTTTTCCTGTTCCATAACCAATGTCTCTTAAGACTTTAATATCGGTTAAAGTTCCATCTTTTTCTACAACAAAAGATACAAACACCTGACCTTTAAGTCCTGGTTCGTCTGGAGCTGTATAATTTTTTTGAATAAATCCGTAAAACTTGGTCATTCCGCCTGGGAATTCTGGTTTTACTTCAATACCAGCAGAATTATAAATATTATTATCCTCTGTAACTTCTGGTGCTTTTGGTCCATCACCAATTGGTCCCGGATCTAAATCAGCATTAGGATCACCTTTTATATCTTCTTTACCAAGATTTTTATTTTCCAACTTTTCAACTGGTGGCGGATCTTCTCTTACATCTTCAGTTTTAGCAACCACTGGTTTAACAAACTTTACTACGTCTTGTTTTGGTGGTGGTGGTGGTGGTGGTTTTAAATCTTCCTTAGGCTGTTCCGTTTTTGGTGGTAACTTCACCGTCGTAATAGTCTGATTTAATGTTTGATCATCTGACGAATCAGGAATTAAACTAATCAATAAAGGTGTAGCTATAGCAAGTGAAAAAATAAAAGCACCAATTAATAAAGCACGTACATTGGTTTTGGTATTATTCTTACGCAAATCGTAGGCACCATAAATTTTGTTTCGTCCTTCAAAAACGATGTCTAACCATTTACCATTTAATAGGTCTAATTTCATCTTAATTTAATTTACTTTGTTAGTAGACATTTCGTTTTCTAATATCTTTTCTTCTGGAGAAAAGTCGTTAACTATTGCATAAACTTTTACATCGCAAATAGCCATTTCGTCTAAGACATCAACTAAATTTCTATAATTAGATTTTTTAGTTGGCTTTATAATTACAATTAATCCTTTTTTTGGATCTCCTGTTACTAAAGGAACTGATTTTACTTTATCTAACAAAACCTTTCTTATTCCATCTTTACCATAACCTGCATCCTGTGGCTTTCCTCCAACTTCTGGAGCATCCAATAATCCATGATACCATTTAATTTTATTATTCTCACCTAAAATTAAAGTTACTGTTCTTCTTTGATCAACAGGTAACGGCTTAGGCGGAACAGGATCGTTTGGTTTATCTTTTGCTGGCATAGCCAAGCTCATAGACTGTGGTTTTGATAACGATGTAGTTAACATAAAGAAAGTAATCAATAAGAAGGCCAAATCTACCATAGCAGTTAAATCTACTTTAGAGTTTTGCTTTTTACTTCTTACTTTACCGCCTTTTTTACCTCCACCGTCGCCGGTATTTAATTCAGCCATTTTGAATATTTTTTAAAATTTTATAATTTTTCTGAATTGTGAGTTACTAATTTTTGGGCTTGGCTCGTAAACCAGTAACTAAACTAAAATTATTTATATCTTGATCTTGTAAGATATCCATAATTTTTCTGATTCTTGGATACTCTTGCTTAGCATCACCTTTTATAGCGAACTTCAATTCGC
The DNA here is from genome assembly GCF_043778725.1 of Flavobacterium sp. Taxonomy (GTDB): domain Bacteria; phylum Bacteroidota; class Bacteroidia; order Flavobacteriales; family Flavobacteriaceae; genus Flavobacterium. The sequence continues at coordinate 1,950 of NZ_JAYWFT010000009.1, forward strand.
CTCTACTATCTGCTTGGTCTAATTCTGAGTTAGCTTGTCTAGCTGTATAAATCCAATCTTTCAATTGATTATCTAATGAGTCTAGTGGAATTCCAGCTTGCACACCCGATTTATTTCTGTCTGAATTACTCATTACAATAATTCTTTTCAAATCTTGTATTGGCACTCCAAACTCGTCAATAAGTCCAAATTTAGCAGTTTCATCATCAGAAAATTTCATTTGATATTTATCTGCCATTAACCCTAAAGTCGCTGCACGAAGATCTCTATCTTTTATCCCTAAAAAGACTTTATTTTTATCTGCATCTTTACCAATTGTCAACGTGATTAAACCCGTTTCTGGCAACTTAGTTTGTACTGTAGATGCAGGAGTTTCTACTGGCAATGCCTCAGGCTGTTTTGCTGTAGCGGTCAAAATAAAGAACGTAAGCAAAAGGAAAGCGACATCACACATTGCTGTCATGTCTATAGACGCAGCATTTTTTGACATTTTTATTTTTGCCATCTATTTTTTTTATTATTTTTTAGCATTGGTAATCAATGATAAAAAAATTATTATTTTAAACTTCCTCTTAATCTTCTGTAAGTATTTACGATTGCAGTTCCTGCTTCATCAATAGAATACGTTAATGTATCAATTTTAGAATTAAAGAAATTGTACATTACAATTGCTAATGCCGAAGTTGCAATACCTGTTGCAGTGTTAATAAGTGCTTCAGAAATACCTGTTGCAAGTGCTGCTTGATCAGGAGTTCCTGCACTAGCTAACGCTCCAAACGCTTTAATCATACCAGACACTGTACCTAACAATCCTCCTAAAGTCCCTAAAGAAACTAATGTAGAAAGAATAGTCATGTGCTTCTCTAACATTGGCATTTCTAGTGTAGTAGCTTCTTCTATTTCTTTGTGAATCATTTCTGACGCTTCTTCGCTATTAAATCCTTCTTTCTTAACATCTTGATATTTTACCAAAGCAGATTTTATTGCATTAGCTACTGATCCTTGTTGTTTATCACAATCATCAATCGCGTCTTCAATACTTCCAGAAGCAATTTTAGATTGAATTTTTTTCATAAATCCATCTAAATTATTTTTCCCTGCTGCTTTAGAAATCACAAAAAATCTTTCGAATGAAAAAACAATTACCATTAATAACATTCCCAAAAGTACAGGAACAATAAATCCTCCTTTGTAAACCATTCCTAATGTATTTAACGGATGCCCTTTTTCTGGATCTCCATTTTCAAAATTGGATGCTGCACCCATAAGAAACTTCCAAACAAGGCTTCCAATAATAATACATGCTACAATAATAATACCGGTGATCATTCCTCCACCATTCGAACCGTTTTCTTTTTTAACGTTTGCCATTTTTTAAAATTTAATAGTTTTTAATAATTTAAAGTTTTAGTTGTAATAAACTTGAATAGGAGCAAATTTAATTTTTTAGTTGAAATAAAAAAACTTTTTTCTACTTTTAATTCAGGCGTACTTACGAAATCGATTTCGTGTTTTTAACTATGACATTATCAATATGCTGTAATGACGTAATTATGTATAACAACGCAAAAAAGTGATTTATTGTATAACAATTCGATAAAAAAATAACTCAAATTTTACATTTATGCTTTTTTTAACTTGATTTTTCCCATTATAATTATTTTTAAAAAAGTATTATCTTGCGCTAGATTATAAAAAATTATGTTTTTAATTGAACTAATATGAATACAAAAGAAAATTTCATCCAACATATAAACTCAGGCTATACTTCTAAAGGTGAAAGTTTGCTTCTTGGAGCAGCAATTCTAGAAGGTCAACCTGTATCGGAAGCGCAAGTAAAAATTCCGCTAAAGACTTTAAACCGCCACGGATTAATTGCTGGAGCGACTGGAACTGGAAAAACAAAAACCATTCAAGTACTGTCTGAACAATTATCATCGTTTGGAATTCCAGTATTGATGATGGATATAAAAGGTGATTTCTCTGGAATTGCAAAACCTGGTGAAGAAAAGGCTTTTATAACGGAACGTCACGAAAAAATAAATATTCCTTACACAACGTCGGCATTTCCGGTGGAATTAATGACGCTTTCTGCTCAAGATGGCGTTCGTTTGAGAGCTACAGTTTCTGAATTTGGTCCTGTTTTATTTTCAAGAATATTGGATTTGAACGATACACAATCTGGAGTTGTTTCGGTAATTTTTAAATATTGTGACGATAAAAAAATGCCTTTATTGGACTTAAAAGACATTAAAAAAGTCCTTAATTATATAACCGAAGAAGGAAAAGACGATATATCGGAAGAATACGGAAAGATTTCAACGGCTACAACCGGAACCATTTTGAGGAAAATTATTGAACTAGAACAACAAGGTGGCGATTTCTTTTTTGGTGAAAAATCATTCGAAATTGATGATTTAATGCGCATTGATGAAAACGGAAAAGGATACATTAATATATTACGTTTAACGGACATTCAAGACAAACCCAAATTATTTTCGACATTTATGCTGAGTTTGTTAGCTGAAATTTACCATCAAATGCCAGAAAAAGGTGATGTAGAACAACCCGAATTGGTTTTATTTATTGACGAAGCCCATTTAATTTTTAATGAAGCTAGCGATGCATTATTGGATCAAATAGAAACTATTATAAAATTAATTCGTTCGAAAGGTGTTGGCGTTTATTTCGTAACTCAAAATCCGATGGATATTCCTAAAGGTGTTTTGGCACAATTGGGTTTAAAAATTCAACATGCTTTGCGAGCTTTTACAGCAAATGATAGACAGGCAATTAAACAAACGGCCGACAATTATCCAACATCTGATTATTACAAAACAGATGAAGTTCTAACCTCGTTGGGAATTGGAGAAGCTTTTGTAACTGCTTTAAACGAAAAAGGAATTCCTACGCCATTAGCAGCAACCATGCTTCGCGCACCACAAAGTAGAATGGATATTTTAGAAAGCAACGAAATTGAAGAAATCAACAATAAATCGAAACTTGTAAAAAAATATCAAGAAGAAATTGATAGAGAAAGTGCCTACGAATTGCTGAATAAAAAAATTGAAGAAGCTGTCGCGCAAGCCGAAGAACAAGAAGAAGAAAAACCAAGAAAGAGCAGCGAACCAAGTACTGCTGAAGTCATTGGAAAATCGGTTACGAAAGTAGTTACAAGTGCAAGTTTTATTCGAGGTGTTTTTGGAATTTTGATGAAAATCTTTAAAAAGTAAGTCAATTTCAACACCAAAAATCATTTGAATCGCATATAAATAGTAAAGAATTATTTCAATACAAAATGAAAAAATATCTAATACAAAAAACGCCGTACGTAGTTCCAACAACAGACGGAAAACTAATTGAAGAACATCACGGTATTCCTACCACAGGAAATAAAGACATTTCGATTGCACACATGATTGCGCCACCAAAATGGAGCGAACCATTTCAAACACCAGAATTTGGAGAGTATACTTATATTATTTCAGGCAAAAAGCAATTTATAATTGAAGATCAAATTATTGTTTTAGAAGCTGGACAATCTATAAAAATTGAAGCCAATACTCGAGTTCAATATTCAAATCCGTTTGAAGAATCGTGCGAATATATTGCAATTTGTACGCCGGCATTTGATTTTGAAAAAGTGCATCGCGAAGAATAATCAATTTCAATCTCAAAAATCAACTTCAAAAATCAAATAAAAACTATTTTTTAAATTGATTTTTGAAGTTGATTTTTGCTATTGACTTTTGAAATTGATTTTTGAATTATTACACTTTCAGCTTTTCCAAAATCAAATTTTCAACCTCTACACTATTCCATTGACCTTCGATATTTTCCATTTGCATGACTTCTTCCATAATTTTATTTTGGAAATCACCAATCGCTAATGCCTCAGAATAAGGTTGCAAACTAAAAGTTACACGACTGTAAAGTGGCATCCATTTATCTGGATGTTTGTCTGAAAACCACTTTTCAATTTTCTTTTGAAGTAGGAAATTGGCGTCGGCAGTTTTAGAACTCATTTCCATAAAATTCCTTTCGGCAAGTTCGGCAATTGCATCGGCATTGGGTTTTCGTGAAATTTCGTATTCCTTGAAAATCGTTTCCCAATCGTCACCATATTTAGAAATCATCTCATTTAATATGGTGATATCTTCAAATCCGGCATTCATTCCTTGTCCGTAAAAAGGAACAATAGCATGAGCAGAATCGCCAATTAGGGCAATTTTATCTTCAAAAGTCCAAGGATAGCATTTCATTTTTACCAAATAACTGGTTGGATTTTTAAAATAATCTTCAATCAAATCGGGAATTATTTCTTTAGTATCAGGGAAAAATTTCTCGAAGAATTGTGCCAATTCGGTTTCGGTTTTTATTTTTTCAAACGAATTTTCACCTACGAATGGCATAAACAAAGTACAGGTAAAACTCCCATCAAGATTGGACAATCCCATCAACATAAAATTTCCTCTTGGCCAAATATGTAAAGAATTTTTATCAATTTTATGACTTCCATCTGCATTAGCTGGAATATTTAATTCTTTGTATCCAATTTTCATGAATTCCTGCGAATAATCAAACATCGATTGGCGTTGCATTCTATGTCTAATTCTTGAAAAAGCACCATCGGCACCAAAAACTTTATCGTATTTTAAATCGGTCCATTCGCCTCGTTCGGTTTCGCCAATGTGCAAGGTTGCAGTGGCTAAGGAAATGTCCCAAATACGTTGCTCAAAGAAAAATTCTACACCAGCATCTTCTGCCAAATCAATCATTCTTCGGTTTAAAACGCCACGAGAAAGCGAGAAAATGGCATCACCATCTTTACCGTAATTTTGGGCAACAAAGGTTCCGTCTTGCAAGTGAATTCCGCGTTTGTCAACTGGAATTCCAATTTTTCTAATTTCGTCTTCAAGACCAATATCTTCAAGCGTTTTCCAACCTCGATTCGACATTACTAAATTGATAGAACGACCAGAAAATTGAACCGTTCTAATGTCTTCACTTCTATCGAAAACATGAACAGTGTGACCTAATTTTTTAAGATATATTGCTAATAAAGTTCCAACTAATCCAGATCCAACAACAGCAATTTTTTGAGGCGTTTGCATTTATTTTTTATAAGCGGTTTTGCAAATTTATTGATTTTAAACAGAGATTGGATAAATTAATAGATATAAATTCAAATTGAATTATTTTTTGTTTAATCTTTATAGAAAATAGTTAAACATTTTATATCTTTGATGAAAATTAGACTATGAAAAATTTCACTAAAGACGAAATCAATCAAATGGATAAAATTAGACGTTTAAATCTAATTAATTCTTGCACTGGCTATAAATCGGCAAACCTAATTGTTACAAAATCAAATTTAGGAATTTCTAATGTAGCAGTTTTTAGTAGCGTAACACACATTGGAAGCAATCCGCCGATGGTTAGTTTTATAACGCGACCACTTTCTGTGAAACGTGATACTTACACAAATATAAAGGAAAACGGCTATTTCACTATAAATCATATCACCGAAAATATGATTGAAGACGCACATCATACTTCTGCAAATTATGATTCGGATATTTCTGAATTTGACAAAACCAATTTGGAAGAAGAATATAAAACCGATATTGAAATTCCGTTTGTAAAAAATAGTCCAGTGCAATTGTTGTGCAAATACATTAATGAATACCACATTATAGAAAATGATACGGTACATATAATTGCATCAGTAGAAAACTTATTTTTTAATGAAGATTTGCTTCACAAAGACAATTGGTTGCAACTTGACAAGGCAAAAGTAGTAACAATTAACGGACTTGATGGTTATGCACTTCCTGTTTTAGTAAACCGATTTGAATATGCAAGAGCGGATAAACCAACAAAATCATCATTATAAAATGGCGCATAAAAAAGTAAATCTACCTAGCAAAATATGCGTCACTTGCGGTTTGCCCTTCGATTGGCGCAAAAAATGGGAGAAAAACTGGGATGAAGTTAAGTATTGCAGCGAAAAATGCAGGAGAAGTAAGAGTTAGTTTTCAGTTATTAATTCTTAGTGTTCAGGTTTAAAAATAAATTTAAAAAACTTAGAGTTTTATAGACTTTGAGGCATAAAAAAATATGAATAATCTAGTTTGGTTTAGAAACGATTTACGAGTTCAAGATAATAATTCACTTTTTCAGGCTTGCAGAAAATCTGGAAAAGTAATTGGTGTTTATTTTCTCGATCCAAGAAATTTTGAAACTAATAAATATGGTTTTAAAAAAACGGAGAAATTTAGAGCAAAATTCCTTTTGGAAACGCTTAGAGATTTGAAAAACAATTTGGCAGCAAAAAATATTTCGCTTTTAATTTTTCATGATTTACCAGAAAATGTTTTACCGAAATTAATTTCTGATCATGAAATTTCTAAAGTGTTTCTTCAAAAAGAATGGACAAAGGATGAAGTTAAAGTCAATTTGGCTGTGAAAAATCACAATCCAGATTTAGAATTTATAGAAGTTTACGATCAATTTTTGTTTCATCCAGATGACATTCCATATCAAGAGTTTGCTAAAATTCCAGAAGTTTTTACCGAATTTAGAAAGAAATGCGAAAAGGAAAGTAAAATTCGTCCTTGTGTTGAAATCAATGCAAAATCATCAGATAATTTAATTGAAACCTCCAATGTGATTCCGAGTTTGGAAGATTTGGGATTGGAATCCTTTAAATTAGATAAAAATTCGGCTTTTCCTTTTCGTGGTGGCGAAACTTCGGCTTTGAAACGCATCGAAAATTATTTTTTTGAAACCGAAAACTTATCCGAATACAAGAAAACCAGAAACGGATTGATTGGCGAAAGTTACAGTTCCAAACTATCGGCTTGGTTGGCAAATGGAAGTATTTCGGCGCGAACTATTTATTGGGAAATTCAAAATTATGAACGTGAAATTTGTAAAAATGAAGATACGTACTGGTTGGTTTTCGAACTAATTTGGCGCGATTATTTCAAATACATTTCACTAAAACACGGTGATAAAATTTTTAAATTAGACGGAATTTTAGGTAAAGAATACGAGTGGAAATTCAATGATAAAGCACTTCGCCAATGGATTAATGGAAATACTCGCGAACCATTTGTAAACGCCAACATGATTGAATTGCAACGCACAGGTTTTATGAGTAATCGTGGCCGACAAAACGTGGCGAGTTATTGGGCGAAAGAATGGGAACAAGATTGGCGCGTTGCCGCAGCATATTTCGAAAGTATTTTAATAGATTATGATGTGCATTCTAATTTTGGAAATTGGATGTACAATGCTGGAGTTGGAAACGATCCGCGCGATAGAAAATTTAATATAAAGCGTCAGGCAGAAATGTATGATGGCGATGGAAAATTTCAGAAACTTTGGTTGAATCCGGATTTGTTTTAGTTTTTTTTACGCGAATTGCACGAATTTTCACGAATTTATTGGGTGGAAAATTACACGTATTTTTAATCGAACTTATTATTCTCACAAAGAAAGAATTACAAATAATTAAAATAAATGGCTTTTAAAACACTTCGACTAATCCTTGGCGATCAATTAAATATAAATCATTCTTGGTTTTCAAATACAGATGAAAATGTGTTTTATCTTATGGCGGAACTGCGTCAAGAAACCGATTATGTAAAACATCATATTCAGAAAGTTGTGGCATTTTTTCTGTCAATGCGAAATTTTTCGTCCGATTTAAAGGCTAAAAATCATAATGTTATTTATTTTGAAATTTCAGATGAAAATAATCCGCATGATTTAGAAAAACTGATTTCTCAAATTATTGAAAAGCACGAAATAGCAAAATTTGAATACCAATTGCCAGATGAATATCGATTGGACGAACAACTGAAAGCTATTTGCGAAAAGCTAAAAATAGCATCGGAAGTTTATGATTCTGAACATTTTTATACTTCAAGATTAGAATTAAAAGATTTTTTTGATGGAAAGAAAATGCTTTTGATGGAAAATTTCTATCGCATGATGCGTAAAAAACACGATGTTTTAATGCGAGGCGAAACTCCTGTAGGCAATCAGTGGAATTTTGATCACGACAACCGATTGAAATACAAAGGTCAAGTTCCTATTCCGGATGCTAAAATATTCACAAAAAATGTAACTGATTTACTTATCCAAATTGAAAAATCTGAAGTAAAAACTTTTGGTAAAATTGACGAAAAAAACTTTGTTTGGCCAACTTCTCGAGAAGAATGTTTAGAGCAATTACAGTATTTCTGTAATAGTCTTTTAAAACATTTTGGCGATTATGAAGACGCTTCGCACAATGACGAAAAATTTCTTTTTCATTCGCGATTGTCGTTTGCTATGAATACCAAAATGCTTTCGCCAAAAGAAGTTGTAGATACCGTTGTAGATTATTATTTTGAACATGAAGACGACATTACCATTTCTCAAGTTGAAGGATTTGTGCGTCAAATTTTGGGTTGGCGTGAATATGTGAGAGGAATTTATTGGAAAGAAATGCCCAATTATTCTAAAATGAATGCTTTGGAAAACCACAATAAACTTCCCGATTTTTATTGGACAGGAAATACCAAAATGAATTGCATGCAAAAGGCAATTTCGCAAAGTTTGGAGGAAGCTTACGCGCATCACATTCAGCGTTTGATGATTATTGGTAATTTTTCGTTGCTTACACAAATGCATCCAGATGAAGTTGACACTTGGTATCTTGGCGTTTATATTGATGCTATCGAATGGGTGGAATTGCCTAATACTAGAGGAATGAGCCAATATGCCGATGGTGGAATTTTGGCTACGAAACCGTATGTTTCCTCTGGAAGTTACATCAATAAAATGAGTAATTATTGCACCAGCTGTCATTATTCTGTTAAAGATAAATTTGGCGAAAAAGCATGCCCTTTCAATACTTTATATTGGAATTTTCTTGATGAAAAGAAAGAGTATTTTGCAAAAAACCAACGCATGGCAATGATGATGAACATGTTAAAGAAAATGGATCCTGAAGAATTGTATAAAATTAAGGTTAAAGCCAATGAAATTATTGACAATTTGGATAATTATTAATAGAAAAACCCGTTTGAACAAACAAACAGGTTTCACTAACAAATAAAACTACTATAAAACAAAATAACTATTAAAAGGTATATGTTGTGGCTACTAAAACATAAGAATTTAATCCTGTTGGAGTTCCACTTGTAAAAATATCTTCCGATGCGCTATCAACTCTAATTTCTGGAATGAAAGTAAAATTTCCTTCTTTAAAATTCAGTGATAGTGTATTACCAATTACGTTTGCACCACCAGCAAAAGCTACTACTCCATCTTTATCATCGAAATATTCTAAGCGATAAGCTAAGCTCCATTTTTTCTGAAATGCATAATTTAAATAACCAACCGCAGCAAACCATTCGCCATCAATTGAACTATCAAAATCATCCGAAACTAAAGAATAAGTTCCGTTAAAACCTAGAGTAAGTTTGGTATTAACTTTATTTGTGGCAACAAAATCAAACTGTGTTTTATTCAATGAAGATGAAGGATTACTACTTCCTGAAGAAAGGTTAAAGTAAAGCGAGGTTTTAGCACCAGCATAAGCTATTTGACCAATAAATGTTTTTTGTTTTGAACCAGCTTCTGCGGCAGTTTTAAAATCGGTAGCATTAGTAATTCCTATCATATAACTCATTTTACCAACCGTATATTGTGCTTTTACACCAGTATTAAAAAATGGTCCATATGAAAATGCATATGACATACTGTAATTTTTATTATCAACAGCATCAACCAATTCGTAGCCAATATGTGTTGCAAAACTTCCTGCAATTATTTTAAATTTTGGAGTAAATTCATAGGTAACATTCAATTGTTTGATGAAGAACGTTGTATTACCATCGTTATAACTAAATTGCGCAGCTCTGTTTCCGAAACCTAAATCGGCAAAAACAGCTGCTTTTCCGAATTTATGAGATGCTTCAATTGATGCCATTCCCAATTCGAAAGAATCGTGAGAATTAGTAAAACTTGTTTTTCCGTTATCTGCATTAGCAAAATCATATTTATAATATAAATCTGCCGAACCAGCAAAAATTGTTTTTGGAATGGTATCTTGAGCATAAATTGATGGAATTGAAGCCATGATAAATACTACTGAGTAAGCAATTTTAATAAGGATAATTTTTTTCATTTTTTTCTAATTTTAATTAATGTATAAATTGAACTGTATGCAAAAAAAACTGATCTGAATTATTGAAAAAAACACTGTTTTGCATCCGTTAAAAATGGTCAAAAAAAAACTGCCCACATTCTCAAAGAGAATTGAGAGCAGTTGTATATTTCAATAAAATTGTGAAGTTAACTAATTACTTCTAAAAGGATTAACTATAAAAATTCACCATGTTGTGTGATATCAAGTCCTAATTCTTCTTTGTCTTCGCTAACTCTTAAAGGAGTAATTTTATTTACAATAAAGAATAAAAAGTATGAAACTGTAAAAGCAAAAACAGATACACCAACTAAGGCTATAACTTGATTAAAAAACAAAGTTGTTTCACCAAAAACTAAACCTTGATCTACCAATGCCGAGTTGGAAGCTTTAGAAGCAAAAACTCCTGTTAACAACATTCCTGTCATTCCACCAACACCATGACAAGCAAAAACATCCAATGCATCATCAATTTTACCTTTTGGAAATTTACTAACCACAAGATTACTAACGATACTACTAAAAAGACCTATAAAAATTGCATGAGGAATACTTACATAACCTGCAGCAGGCGTAATTGCAACTAAACCTACAACCGCACCAATACATGCGCCCATTGCAGAGAGTTTGTGTCCTAATATTTTATCTAAAAACACCCAAGCCAAAGCAGCAGCAGCAGCAGCAACAGTTGTTGTTCCTAAAGCTTGCACGGCTAAACCGTTTGCTCCCATTGCAGAACCAGCGTTAAAACCAAACCAACCAAACCATAGCAAACCTGTACCTAACAATACATAAGTAATACGAGCAGGATTTACTTTTTGAATTTTACGTTTTCCTAAAAATATTGCTCCAGCCAATGCAGCCCAACCAGCACTCATGTGAACTACAGTTCCACCAGCAAAATCTAAAACCCCTAATTTAAATAAAATCCCATCTGGATGCCAAGTGCTGTGAGCAAGTGGTGCGTAAACTAACAAAATAAATAAAACCATAAACAACAAATAAGCCCAAAAACGAATACGTTCTGCAAAGGCACCAGTAATTAATGCTGGAGTAATAATTGCAAATTTAGCTTGAAACAATGCAAACAATAAAAAAGGAATTGTTGGTGCTAAACTCCAAGCGGTATTTGTTCCTACTCCTTGAAAGAAAATATTTGGTAACGGATTTCCAATAACGCCTCCAATTGAAGGCCCAAAAGACAATCCGAAGGCGATAACAACCCATAAAACTGTAACGATTACCATTGCCATAAAACTTTGTAGCATTGTGCTGATAACGTTCTTTTTTCCAACCATTCCGCCATAAAATAAAGCTAAACCTGGCGTCATCAGCAATACCAAAGCGCATGCAACAATCATCCAAGCAGTATCTCCAGTATCGAATTTTACTGCTTCTGCCGGAACTGGATTAGCGGTTAGGAAGTAATTTGAAAAAAAAGAAAGTACTAGGATTGTGACTAATATCACGCTTAAAATAATTTTTCTCATTGTGTATTTGTTTTAAAATTTTGTTAAAAATAGAAATATTACACAATATACCCTTAAAAAAATACGCTTAACTTTATATTTTTATGTTATTTTCAGTTTTAACCCCTAAAAATTATAGGGTATTGTAAATTAATTGTTAATTTTGATTAAATGTTAATTTATAAAACTAAAAAAAAAGCCATCAAAAATTAATTTCGATAGCGTTTCTAAAAAACAAAGTGCTTTAATTTACTTTTTCGGAATAAAAAGTAGCTTCGTTGATGTTTTAATTATTTCTTGCTTATTCATTTTCATTTTTCTAAATTTCCCTTGCGCATACATTTGTGCCTGGTCGTCATAATGTTTGCTTGACGGAACTCCAGATTGACCAGTTGGCAATATACTAACGCTATTCTCAACATCCGAAAAATCTATGATTCTCCTTGTTGATGGACCAGCTTTTACCTCATAAACAGGTTTATCAGAAAAAGTAAAAGCCAAATTATTGATGACTTCATTCGAACCAGAAACTTCCATTGGACCAACATTAAAATAACCACTCAAAGCAGCAACTTTTCCCAATGGATGCTGGTGTTCTAGTGTGTGCACTTTGTTCCATGTCCAAGAACTTACATTGTTTCCTAATTGTTTTTCTGGTGATGCGATGGCTTCAATAAACGATTTTGATAAAATTTCTTTACGCGTTTCTTTGTGATTTTTTGTCGCATAATCATCCCACCAAACCGAGGTTTCATTCGCAATTTGTGGTTCAATCATCTGTTTTAAAATATGCGTAGAAAGTAATGCTGCAAAATCGTCTTCGCCCAATTCATCTTGAAATGTATTTTTTAAATAATGATAAATAAACTTGTTATAAATTGTCGGCGCAACATCCGTTTCGGAATTAGAACCAGACCATTTTTCTAAAATTTCGTAAGCTTTCTTTTCGTTTGAAGTTGCTTTATTTACATCAATTTGAGATAAAAAACTCGTTACAATATTAGCAGAAGTTGACGAAGTATTATCGACAATCATTTTTTGAACATCAGTTGAAGTCCAATTGTTTTTGGGAGCTAACAAACCGTCTATTCTTTTGGCTCTGTCTTTAGGCAAATAATATCCTGGATACAAATATCCGTCAACAGCTTCTGGCTGATTGTTTGCCGAATAAACATAATTCCAAGATGGATTTATAGCTGATGGATTTTGAGAGAATGGAAGGAATTCTTTTTTATCATCAATTCCGTTGGCGCCATTTAAAATAAAATTTGGATTGACCGATGGATCTAATTTGTATAATTTTCCAGAAGTTATCCAAGCGATATTATTTTGGGCATCGCCGTACATAATATTCAAACCTGGCGCATGAATTAACTCCACATTTTTATAGAAACCTTCAATGTTCTTGGAATGACATAGGGAATAAACTGCATCGAGAATTTGGTTTTTCTCTTGCGTGTATATCCATGACATTGCGATTGGTTTTTTGGTTTTTACGGTCGTCAGCAAGTCGTTCATGATAGGTCCGTGAATGGATTCTTTTATGTTTAAAGTTACCGATGTGCTGTCTTTTACTTTGATAATTTTCTTGCGAATGGTATAGTTTTTATAACCATCAACTGTTTTATATTGGCTTTCATTATTTGGATTATTTTCTTCTTGAAACAAATCTAAATCGTCGTTTTCAAACATCGTTAAACCATAGGCATAATCGCGGTTATGACCTAATAACGGAAATGGGGTTCCAGCCAAATAGTAGCCATAAATTTCATAATCTGGCGTAACAATGTGCGCTTCATACCATGTGCATGGTTGCGAAAAACCAATGTGTGGATCGTTGGCAAAAATTACTTTTCCACTTTTGGTTTTTTGTGCGCCAATTACCCAACTGTTGCTTCCAATGAATGGCGGAATTGGAGAATTGTCTAATAAACTGGCTACCGATTTAGAAATCTCTGCATAATCGCTAGTTTTGCCTTTGTAGTTTTTGAGTTTTGTTGTCCCAAATGAACCATCAATACCGAAATCTTTAAGGTATTCTGCTCCAAATTTATCACGAATATCGGTTAGCAACGGATCGGTTTTTTGTGCCATCGCGAAACTAAAAGACATGAATCCAAAGATGTTATAAACGTCTTTTAAGGTGTATTTTTCTTTTTTGACACCAACCAATTCAAACTCTAAAGGTGTTTTTCCGTTTTCAATAAATTGATTAATTCCGTCTAGGTAAGCAGTTGCTAACTTATAAGCTTCGGAGTTTTTATCTAATTGGGCAATGGCTTTTTCTGAGTTTTCATCGATTCCAACACCTGCAAAAAAAGCGTCATTTTTAAGTGCTTTCGATCCAAAAATTTCTGATAATCTTCCGGGTGCAATTCTGCGCATTAACTCCATTTGCCACAATCGATCTTGTGCGTGAACATAACCTAAAACCGTCATAGCATCTTTTTGTGTTTCAGCATAAATGTGTGGCACACCATAATCATCAAAGTAAACCGTAGTGTTTTTACTAATGTTTTGTAGTGCAATTTCACCTTCATAAATAGGTTTCTTGTATTTTGTGTATGCAAAAATTAAAATTGAAATAAGAATAAGAAATGTAAAAAGTATAAATAAGCTTTTTTTAAGTATTTTCATCATGGAATTATATTGATAATTCAAAGCTACTTATTTATTTACTTATTAAACTTACTAAGTGTAATTATTTTTTAATGATTCTTTATCATCGGATGAATTGATTATAAAAAAATACTTCTTGAATAAAGGAACGTTATGTTAAAATGGTTCCACATATATTTATTATTGGTAGTATCCCATAAAAACACTCCAACTGACGCTCGAATTAAATTATAATTAGCGCCTTTGTTTACTTGTCATACAAAAAAAGCGTTTAAATTGCTTAGTACAATTTAAACGCTTTTTATATTTAAGAACATTATTTTTTATTTCTTGCTATCGTCAATAATAGCTCCAGTTCCGGCACCAACGCCAGCACCTGCCAAACCACCAATTATTGCACCTTGACCTTTTTTCTTGCTAATTATTGCTCCAGTAACAGCACCAACACCAGCGCCAATTACAGCACCTTTAGCTGCTCCACTCCATTTTTTCTTTTTGGTTGTTGTGGTAGTTGTTGTTGCATTTCCGTTTTGGTTAACATAAACCACTTCTTTGGTTTGTTTTTCAGTTTCAACTTTAGCTATTTCGACATTCATTGAATCGATAACTCTTTTCTTTTCAATTTCAACTTTCATTGAGTCGATGCTTGCTTGTTTAGCTTTTTGAACGTCAATTTTTGATTGGTTTTGACAAGATATAATTGCCAAAGACGCTATTATTAAATATACTTTTTTCATGATTTTTAGTTTTATAATTATTTAAGGTACAAAGAAAGACTATTGAACCGTTAGAACAGTTATAAAATTTTTTTTAATTGTTACAGAATTTAGGGTTTGGTGGGATTTTGTTGATTGACGATAGATTATTTTTTTGTGGCTTATGCTTTTTAGATTGCTTAAAATCTTATGGCTTTGGACTTGTAATTTACTTATATTGTGGGGACGGAATGCAATTCCGCTTGATCTGGGTTGCCCTTTAGATTCATTTTATTCTGTATATCGGAGTATACTTTTTCATCTAAGTATACTTTTTCATCTAAGCATGTTTTTCTATCTAAGTATCATTATTTAGCTTCGATATGTCAATGTAAAGCTTCTAATGTTCAGTATTTAATATCGGTCGGTCATTATTGAGTTTCGATGTCTCTTTTTTATTTTACGTTTTGGTTATTTATTGTTTTGTATTGTTCTATCTCTTCTGTGAAAATTACTTTCGGTTTTTATCTATTTTAATTTAGTTTTTCTTTTGGGTTTGCTTTGATTTTGGTTGTCTGCCAAAGTTACTAGGCTTTATGACTGTTACGTAATTTAAAGACTGGCTTTAATAAATATACTGTAAACGATTTATTGTTGTAGTTTGTGTTTGCTTCTTTTACTATTTGGGCACGGATTGCAAATCCGCGTTATTTGGGGTTCGGTTTTTTCTTTTCAATATATATCAAACCACAATTCTATTTCTAATTCTGCAAGTTTAGAAAATTGTTCCTTAGATATTGTTGGTCCACCTTGTCCATTTTTTGATTTCCAATAACAACTAAAATCTATTTTTCCTCCATCATTGACTATGTTTTTCAGTTTAAATTTAATTGGAATTAACAAATCTGCCAAATAATCTATGTGTCTTCTGCAATCTTTTGAGTTTGTGTTTTCTTTAGATGATAAAAACCAACCGTTAATTTTAGTTTTTGAATCACCTTTATTTTGAAACCTCGTTGGTTCAATTTCTAAATATTCGGTTAGTTTTTCAGAATTCATTTTATCATAGTAAATTCTCAAAGTTACATATGTATTTGAACAAGTTTCATAATTGTCGTTGTACATTTTCTTATTTAGGTTTAATTATATTTTCTTTTTCTTATTAGGTTTTTGTCATGTCCTAAAATACGTTGACCATTTTTAGGTTATTAATTGAATCAAAAATACGGATTTGTAATCGGAACATTGATAACTTTTTTTAAAA
>NZ_JAYWFT010000010.1:0-18116 GCF_043778725.1 Flavobacterium sp.
AGCAAGTCGAATTTAAACAAAATGAGCCCAATACAATATCGAGCTCATTATTATCAAAATTAATTATAAATTTGTCTAAACTTTTGGGTGCAGTCTAAAACTGAGGCTTTTTGATTACAAATTCATAAAAATTTGCATGCTAATAGCATTATTTTTAATAATTAGTTAGCGTCTCTATCAATATAGGTTTTGTTTCCGTTTTTATTGATGTAGTATTTTCCACCTTTTGGTCCTGTAAAAACTTTTTTACCGTTGTACATTCCTGTTGCTTTATCGGCAACTTTTTTCTCAGCCGCTTTTGAAGCTGCTGTTTCTTTCATGTCTTCTTTTTCCTCGGCTGCTGTTTTTTTAACTTTAGTTTTAACTTTAGCGGTTTTTTCTCCAACTTCTTTAGTAGCTTTAGCTTTTACTTCTTTAGTTGCATCACCTTTAAAACGTTTGTCTACTGTTCCGTCTTTTTTAAGTTTTGTTGCTTTTTCTTCTGTTTCTTTTTTTGTTTTAGAAACTTTAGCGTCAACATCTTTTACTGCTTTTTCTTTGGTAGCTTTAACTTTTTTCTCAGTTTTTGCTACTTTTTCTTCTGCATCTTTGGTAGTTTTAGAAGTTTTAGCTTTTGCATCTTTCTCTGCTTTTTTAGCTTCTTTTGCAGCGTCTTTTTTAGCTTTAGCTTTTTCTTCTTTTAATTTATCGGCTTTTTCTTTTTTAGCAGCAACTGCTTTTTCAGTTTTAGCTTTGGCTTTTGTGGTTTTTTCTGCAACTTCTTGTGCGAAAATGGTGTTTGTGAAAACAAACACAAAGCATAGTAAAATTAGTTTCTTCATTGTGATTTTAGTTTTGATTATTTTATATGTTAAAATTAATGAATTTATTTGAACAAATACCATTCCAAATGAATTAGTTGTAGTAATCATTTGACAAGTATTAGAATGAAAAACTTTTTAGCCCTGATGCAAGAATTGTTTGAGCTCTTTCTCTTGTTTTTGAGACAAGAGAAAAGCGAGTTCTTGCAGCAGGAATAAGGATTGTAGATAAAGCCCAAGCCATTCGCTTCTAGAAAAAGGCTCGAAGTTGCACGTTTCCTGTGTGAATGATGTTGCTTGTGTCTGATTTTCGACCTTGGTAGTTGATGTTAATGTCGAGATATTGCGTAAGGTTTTTTTGTAAAAGCAGTCGCCAAGTGCTGTTTTTGCCAGCTTGCAATCCTTCGAGCATTTGAAAAGCCACTGGCGAAAGTTGGTTGCCCATGAAATCATTATTGTATAAAGAAAATTCTCCGCTTGCTGTAAATTTCTTGTCGCTCGAGTAATTGAAGGAAATGCCAAAGCGTTGTTGCTTTAATGTTTCTTGCAGATTTATACTATTTTCTTTGTTTTTGTATTCGAAAAACAGGGACAGACTTTTGTTGTTTGAAAATAAATAGGAAACTTTTGGCACTAGAGAATAACTGTTTAATTCAAAATTTCGCGAGGCATAATTGTCTGAAATACTTTGTGAATTAGATTGGGTTGTGTCAAAATTAAACAACCAAGTTTTCTTTACTAAATGTGCATATTGAAGTTGATTGGAAGTGGCGCTGTTTTCTTGTGAACCAATTGAGAGTAGGTTTTTTACCCTGCTTTTTAGAAAAGTATAGGTTACAGAATGTCTTTGTTTGCCTCGATTGTAGAACAAACTGTTTCTAAAATTGGTGTTTAAACCAAGAAGATTGTCTTCGCTTGATGAAAACGGATTAAGATTGAAATTGTCTGAATTTCTAACTATCTTTCGGTCTAACATGAACGAGGTTTGGTTGTAGAAATAGGATAGAAGTTTCTTGAATCCTTTTTCATTGATCCATCTAGAAGGATTTAAAGTGATGGATTGTGCGTATTTATTTTGATGTGTTTTCACAAAAATTTGATTGGGAAGAAAAACCCGAACGTACTTAGCTTGATCGGGAAAAGCAGCGATTTCAAACTCTTGAAGTTCTTGAATTCCGTTGCCGTTATAGTCATTCCACATGTAAACTCCTTGTCCTGGATTGACTTGTAAGTAGGTAAATTCTTGTTGGGCAATGGTTCCAGAAGCAGTTTCGTAGGCAACGGTTGTTTGAATTAATTGTTTAAAAAAATTGTAGCTGTAAAGTAATCTGGAGTTTAATGAGGGTTCGGATGGTTTAGTGATGTCGGTAAAAACTAATCGTCGGTAATTTACGAAAAGGGACAAATTGGTTTTTTGATTTTGAATTAATTTAGATTTAAAATAATAGGAATTAGATGAATTTACGCGTTGCAAAATTCCCAATTGCAAACTGTCGTTTTTTCTATGCAAATAACCAATTTCGGCATAGACTTTTGTACTGTCACCACGACCAATAAATGCACCATATTCCAAAAATCGTTGGCTTAAAGTCGTGAATTGATTAGTGGCAACTAACTTCTCTTGATTGTCTTCCAGATTAAAACTTCCACCAATCCAATTTTTCTTGAAGTGGTATTTTACTCTTGTTTGATTGCGTAAGAAGTTGGTGTTAGATACTGTTCCTGAACTTTTTAAATAGCTTGAATTTTGCTGAAGAACTATATTTTTTTGCTTGAAAATTCCTTGAATAATATGTCTTGTTCCCAAAAAGCTTTCGCTAAAATCGAGTTTTTCTAATTGATATTTTGCAAATCCTTTTTCTTTAAAATCAAAATTCAAACCTGAAACCAACAAACTTTGATTGCCCGAAATGGTAGTTAAATTCCAATCGCGATTGAATTCTATGTTGAACAATCGCTCTATGGTTTTGAAATTTTGTTGCACCAATTGAAAATTTGCAAAAGCATCAAGATTGAATTTTCCTGAAAAAAGACGCTGTTTTGCATTAATTTTTGTTGCAATTCCTTTGTTGTTTTTATCGTCTAGTTTAGAATACAAGTTTAAATCGTTGTTGCTTACGCCAAGTTCAAAATCGACAGCCGTTTTTTCTGAAGGATTGAAACTTCCTAAAACAGTCGCAATTTGAATTTTTGTTGGTGCGATTAAACGTACAATTGGTTCGTAATTTCCTTGCGGAATTCCAGCAATTGGCGCTATATATTGGTAAATTTTTCCAACGGCACTGTTGTTAGATAAGTTGTAATTACCCAAGTTATTTCCGACTAAAGAGAATTTTACATTGTACAAAACATCGGTCGGATTGTTAGAATATTCAAAAACTTCTGTGGTGCCTACGATTGATTTTTTATACAGAATTTTATTTTCAGAATACGAATCCTCATAAGCTGAAGGCGCAGTCATTAAAGTTGAATCATCGCCAGCATTTTTAAGAATTTCTACTTGTTCTGCCGATAAATTTTGCTGTAACGGTTGGTTTTTTACATCATTTTCAGAATATACAAATCCACCAATAGACCATTTTTCTGCTTGATGCGTTGCGCCACCATAGGTAACAAATCGGGTAAAATTCCTGTCAGAATATTGGTATTCAATAACGATTCGCATTTCGGAAGTTATTGGAAATAAAGAAGTAAAGATAATTTCGCCTGCGTTATAGTCAATGACATAGTCGTTGTTTTCGCCGCGTTTTAGCAAAAGGCCATTCACAAAAACACGTTCGGAACCCGAAATTACAAGTACATACAATTCGCCATTATTGCCTCGCAATTTATACGGACCTTGATTTCCTTCTTGACCCGTAAAACTACTTTTAGCATATTGACCACGAACAACTGCGCCCGACGCGAAGACTTCGGTTTTGTTTTTAGGCGTTCCAAAAGTGAACTTTGTGGATAATCCTTGGACTTTTTTATTGAAATTTAAAAATTTAGATTGTCTATTTTCTAGAAATAAATCACCTGCACGAATGTTCCATTTATCAGAAAATAATTCGATAAATATTTGATCAAATTCGTCTAAGGTTTGAGAATATCCGCCATCTTGCAACGGAATATTGCTGTCTTGAATGGAAGCACGAAGTGAAACTTTATTGGAAATTTTACCAGTAATTTGTAAATCTAGATTGGAATTTACAGTCGAATTTTGATTGTTTCCAACGGTAATTCCTCGAGTAATACTTCCCGAAGTGTTTAATCCGTCAAATGGTTTGAAAATTTTTAAATTGTCTCTTTTTATGGTGTATAAATTTCCAGCTTCGTTTGGAACGACTCTATTTTGGTCGTAAATGGAATAAGTTTTTGTAAGAAAATCAGGAAATTTTAAATACCGAATGGTTAATGAATCTTGAGAAACGTAATTGTTTTTGAAAATCAATTTTGATGTTTGAAAATCTACTTTATAATAGGAAGAGTCAATTACGTTACCTTGTTTGTCAAGAATTTTGAAGAACGATTTGTTGATGCTTACTTCATCGATGGCAATAGTATCATTAGAGAAAGCCACTTTTTTGTTTTTGTATGGCGTTTCTAGTTCCTGAGCAAAAATGCCCGAAAAACAGAACAACAACACCCATAAAAAACTATTTTTTAGCATAAATAAGATAACTCGTAAATATCAAAAGTAGTATTTATAATTGGAAAAAAAGTTGGTTGATTTTGTCTTGTTGACTAAGGAAACATCCCATTAGTTGCTTGCAAAATGCTTTATGTGATTTTCTATTGTGATTCTTCGTCCGTTAGAATGACAAATTGGACTAAGAAAGCAAATTTTTTGAAGGAAAAAGTTTTTCTATTTGAAAAAAGGCAATTATAAAAAGACTTGTTGCAATGATATGATAGGAAAAAGCGAAAAATGTGTTTGATGGAATAAAAACAGCCAGAAAATAACTAATTATACCAGAGAATATTCCAATAATAAAACCAATTGCTAAATTGAAAAGTCTATTTTTTCTTGTCATAAAAAAGAAAAATAAAGCACTTGAAATCACAATTAGTTCAAGTCTTGCAAAAACACCATCGTCTTTTCCTTGATAAAAAGGTGTGTCAAAAAAATTATATAGTTCTCGTAAAAAAACCACAATCAATGAAAGTAGAACGAGAAATACTATTATTTTTATTTTTCTTGACATTATTCCTTAGTAACAATCTGCATTGTTTCTCTAGAAATTTGTTTCAATAAAACTTCTTTTCCTTTTTCTACCATTTCTGAGGCTTCTTTTGTGAAATGTCTTATTGTGTAAAGCGATACATTTTCGTTGTAAGAAACTTTGAATTTTTTTGATAAAATGGTTTTCAGTTCGTTGAAATTCCCGAATTTATCTTCAATACAAACAGAAAAACTGATGGCTGTATTTTGAATTAAACTTACTTTGATTTTGTATTTGTGCAACAATCCGAATATCTCGCTGATGTTTTCTTCCATGATAAAAGAGAAATCTATAGACGAGAGCGAAATCAATAGTTGGTTTTTCTTGATGATAAAACAAGACGTTTTTGGATCTAAATCTTCACCTTTAGAAACAGAAGTTCCAGGCAATAAAGGATTTATAAACGATTTTACAAAAAGCGGAATTTCTTTTTTCTGTAATGGTTGTAGTGTTTTTGGGTGAATTACAGTTGCTCCATAAAACGCCAGCTCAATAGCTTCACGATAGGAAATTTGATTTAAAAGAATTGCATTTTCAAAATATCTTGGATCGGCATTCATCACACCAGGAACATCTTTCCAAATCGTCACACTTTCTGCACTCAAGCAATAGGCGAAAATTGCCGCAGTATAATCGGAACCTTCACGACCAAGAGTTGTGGTAAAATTGTTTTCGTCTGAACCTAAAAATCCTTGTGTAATATTTAGTGTTTTTTTCTTTACACCTTTAGAAATTAATTTCTGCGTTTGATCCCAATCTACATTGGCATCACGATAAGTAGCGTCAGTTTTGATGAAATTTCTAACATCAATCCAGTTGTTTTTTAATCCTTGATGATTAAAATAATGACTTACAATTGTTGTAGAAACAATTTCTCCATAACTAATTACTTGGTCGTAAACAAAGTTGTAATTTGGAGATTTATTGCTTCTTAAAAAATATTCTAAATCGGCAAAATGACTGTTTACAGCAAAGAAAACATCGTGTTCTTCATCGTCAAATAAGTCTAATAAAATTTGGTTGTGGTATTTTCTAACTTCTTGTAGCGAAGCATGAAATTCGTTAGATTTTTCAAAATAATTTTTGATTACAATTTCCAACGCATTGGTTGTTTTTCCCATTGCAGAAATGACAATTAGTACATCTTCATGACCTACTTTTTGCAATACATCAAATACATTTTTTACACCATCGGCATCTTTTACTGATGCACCGCCAAATTTGAAAATTCTCATTTTATAATTAGTATTAAGACTTAAGATTATTTTTTTCTAGAAATTGATTAATTCCGTTTTCATCCATTTGAACTACATCCCAATCGGCAAGGATTTTCGCACCACTTTTTTTGTAAAATTCAATTGCTGGAGTATTCCAATCGAGAACATTCCATTCAATTCTTCTCACATTGTCGCGTTTTCCTTGGGCAATAATTTCGCTATAAAGCGCAAATCCTGCTCCTGTGCCGCGTTTGTCTTCTTTTACAATTAAGTCTTCAAGGTGAATTGTTCGTCCTTTCCAGGTAGAAAATCTGTAATAATAAAGTGCAATTCCTATAATTTGTTGATCAACTTCAGCTACAAATGTATGAAACAATGGGTTTTCTTCAAAACCATCACGAATTAAATCGTCTACAGTAACTACAACGGCATCGGGTTCTTTTTCAAAAACTGCCAATTCTTTTATCAATGCTAATACGGATGGCATATCTTGTGAAATTCCTTTTCTTATAATCATTTTTAAAGTATTAAAGTCCAAAAATACAAATTCCAAATTCCAACTGCAACATTGAAATTTGGAATTTTATAAATATCGTTTAAGAAATTTATTTTTTCTTTTTCACTACTTTTTTCTTAGTTGTTGTTTTAACAGTAACAACTTTGTTACTAATTGTTTTAGGTACATAAACTTTATATAGTCCATCTGCCACAGCTCTTGATTTTGCAATTTCTGCTCTTTCTTTTGGGTCTGGATGTGAACTCATCATTTGAGTTAAAAAATCGGCAGATGTTGCACCACTTTGATTTGCTAAAATTTCAAAAGCAGCTTGTTCAGCATTTACATCATATTTGTTTCTTTTCAAGAATTCATATGAAAACGCGTCTGCTTCAGATTCTTGTTTTCTGCTGTACCTACTATCTAAAATAGCATTTCCTATTTGTCCCAATTGGCTGTCTGTGAGCTTTGTAATTTTGTCCGATTGCGAAGAAGCTAGACCAATAACTGCGGCTTTTCTATATGCAGCTTTCATGGCATCTTTTGTATCTTCGTTAGCAACGTGACCAATTTCGTGACCAATAACAGCAAGCAATTGATTGTCGTCCATAATATCCATTAATCCAGAAAAAACACGAACGCTTCCGTCTGCTGTTGCAAATGCGTTTATATCTTTTGTTAGATATACTTTATAATTTAAGACTAATCCACTTTCATTCGCGTGTTTACCAAAAATCCTGTTTAGTCTTAAAGTATAACCGTCTTTTGGGCCAGCAACAACATTGGTTGAATCCATTTTATAAACGGCAGCTTTGGATAATTTGGCTGCATCTTCATTAGAAAATGTAAAACTTGCAACACCATTTTGAAGTGCTCCTAGAGCTTTTTCGCCTAAATTTATTTGTGCATTTGCATTAGAAAAACTTAAAGTTACTAAAAGTACAATTGCTAAAAATGATTTAATTTTCATGATTTTTAATTTAAAAAATTGAATAGCAAAGATAAAATAAGTTTGATAATAAATATGTAGTATTAATTCGTGTTCTTGATTTGAAATTTAATAAAAAAAACGATATTTGCACAAACAACTACAACGATTTCGTTAATGGAAACACGCAACACAACATTAGGTGAATTTATCATTGAAAACCAAAATGCTTTTCAATATTCTTCAGGAGAATTATCACGAATTATCAACTCCATTCGTTTGGCGGCCAAAGTCGTCAATTATAAAGTAAATAAAGCAGGATTGGTAGATATTGTTGGCGCTGCAGGCGAACAAAATATTCAAGGTGAAGACCAACAAAAACTAGATGTTTATGCCAATGAAGTTTTTATTCAAACGTTGATTAATCGTGAAATTGTATGCGGAATTGCATCGGAAGAAAATGATGATTTTATTACCGTTGCAGGTTCAGATAAAAGCCATAACAATAAATATGTTGTTTTGATGGATCCTTTAGATGGTTCGTCGAATATTGATGTAAACGTTTCTGTGGGAACAATTTTTTCGGTTTTTCGTCGAGTAACACCAATTGGAACTCCAGTGCAAAGCGAAGATTTTCTTCAAAAAGGAATTCATCAAGTTGCTGCGGGTTATGTAATTTATGGTACGTCAACAATGCTAGTCTACACAACTGGTCATGGTGTAAATGGGTTTACATTAAATCCGGCAATTGGAACTTTTTACCTTTCGCATCCCAAGATGCAATTCTCCAAAGACGGCACGATTTACTCTATCAACGAAGGAAATTATGTTCATTTTCCGCAAGGCGTTAAAAATTATTTAAAATATTGTCAGCTTGAAGAAGGCGATCGTCCTTACACTTCAAGATATATTGGAAGCTTGGTTTCTGACATTCACAGAAACATGATAAAAGGTGGAATTTATATTTATCCAACAAGTTCTAAAGCGCCAAAAGGCAAACTTCGATTGCTGTATGAATGCAATCCAATGGCGTTTATTGCTGAGCAAGCTGGCGGAAAAGCATCCGATGGATATACTAGAATTATGGAAATTGAACCAACAGAATTGCACCAACGTGTTCCTTTTTTCTGTGGTAGTTCTAACATGGTTGAAAAAGCTGAAGAGTTCATGAAATCATCTGTTTTGTAGAACTACTTCTACAAGAATATAATAGAGAAGAAAATGAGTTTTGTTAAAGGAAATGTACTAAATTTGCAAACATTTTTTGAACAAAAACTACTTTACTTATATGTCTAAAAATCAATCAAAAGAAAACGAAGTTGCAGCGGTAAATCCGTTGGAATCTTCTCAAAGATTGGAAGCTATCAAAAACCTAATTTTTGGTGAAAACATTCAACAAATTGATCAGGAATTTCAAGCTTTAAAAAACCACGTCGAAAAAAGAAAAGAAGAACTTGAAGACTTCATTGCAGAAACACGTAAAGAATTGAACGGAACTATCGATAATTTAGCTACCGATTTAAACATTAGGATTACTGACTTAGAAAACAGTATGAACGATAAAACAGACGAGTTAAACCATAAAAAAGTTGATAGAAATTTACTTGGAACATTACTGGTTTCTATGGGTGAAAAGATAATGAAGGACTAATTCATTTTCAATGACAGATTCAGAGAAATTAATTAAGCTCAAAGAACTTCTTCTTAATGAGGACAGAGATTTTGCGCAAAACATTCTCGAAAAACTTGACGCAATTGAAGACACAATCAATACTCCAGACAAACTTTCAATAAAAGTTGATAGTATTATTGATAAAAAACTAGAAACATATACCGAGGAAATTCCAGAAAAACTTGGGCCAACAATTACCAAAGCATTATCGTCAGAAATTAAAAATTCGCAAGATAAAGTGGTCGAAATTTTGTTTCCAATTATTGGTAAAATGATAAAAAAATACATTCAACAAGAAATGAAAGTCTTGTCGGATAATATTAATTATCAAATTCAAAACACACTTTCTTACAAAGGAATTAAGCGAAAAGTACTGTCAAAATTCACAGGAGTTTCTGAACAAGACATGCTTATTGCCGAATTAAATGAACCAAATGTTGAACAAGTTTTTATTATTGAAAAAGGTTCAGGTTTAATAATTTCAAGTATATCTAAGCAGGAAAGTATTGATGAAGACATGATTGCAGGAATGTTAACTGCCATTAAAAGTTTTGTTGAAGATGCTTTTAAAAAAGACCAACAAAGTTTGGAGTTGATACAGTATGAATTGTTTGAAATTCATATTCAAAACTTTACGGCTTATTATTTTGCAGTAGTAATTTCGGGCGGATTTAATACAGCTTTCAAAAATAAATTGGAGAATAAATTATTTGATATAGCATCTCATATAAAATCGGATGCAATTGATAAAGAGCATATTACAACAAAGTTAAAAGAATTTCTAGACAATGAATAGTTCTAAAAAGGTAGTTTTGGTTGGGCATTTTGGCGTAGGAAAATCTTCCTTGATAAGTCGATTTGTGCACAATACTTTTTCGGATAATTATACCGTTACCATTGGCGTTCATATTTTAAAAAAAGAAATTGAAATAGAAGCATTAAACCTAACTTTAATCATTTGGGACATTGAAGGAAAAGATGATATTAAAAAAGTGCGTTCCTCATATTTGCTTGGAACATCAGGTTTTGTGTATGTTATAGATCCAACACGTTCACAAACTTATGAGCGCTTTAATGAGGAAATTGATTTTTTAAAAATAAATTATCCAACCTCGCAAATAGTATCGGTTGTCAATAAATCAGATTTAATTGACATTGAAGAATTTAAAGTTTCATTGATTTCCAAAAACATTAAAATTGATTATTTTGCAAGTGCTAAAGTAGGTCTTGAGGTAGAAAATTTATTTCAAACTATTGGATTGAAAATGATACAAAATGCTTGAAGAAATTAGAAATAAATACCTATATAATAAAACACAAATTGTAGTTTTAAACAAGCAAGGAGTTGTTATAGATTCGGACGACTTATTGTATACTATTGTTTTAAGTAAATCTATTTCTACATTTCATCCATTTTTTGAAACCATTCTCTCGTTAATTGATCAAGACAATAAAGAGTTCACTTTTAGTTGTATACATATTGATGTTAATGATACAAAACGAACCATTGATGTTGTTTTTAATTCGGGTTGTAATGCTGTAAATCCGTTTTTAATTTTCGTTGATTTTACAGAACATTACAATAGTTTTCAAAGTATTGCTCAAGAAAAAAACGAATCGGTACTGAGTTTTCATCTTACCGATTTAAAAAACCAGCAATTAGAATCGGAAAAAAACTTTAAAAATAAATTTCTTGCTAATATTACCCACGATTTAAAAACCCCAATAAGTGCTTCGTTATGGTTTGTTGGTATGTTAGAAAAATCAGAAATTACTTCGCAGCAAAGAGAAATTATTGAATTATTAAAAGAGACAAACACCCATATTAAAGCACTTGTTGATGATTTATTAGATTTATCAAAAATTGAAAAAGGTCTTATAGAAATTGAGCAAAAATCATTTGATTTGGTAAAAGCAATTCAACAAATAGACAAGTTAATAAGACACAAATCTGAACAAAAAAAGATTGATTTTAAGGTTGAAATCGATGAAAATCTTCCTAAAAAAGTAATTGGTGACAAAAAAAGATTTATTCAAATAGTTATAAATTTATTAGATAACTCAGTAAAATTTACCAAAAAAGGAAGCGTCACTTTGTTGGTTTCTTTAAAAAATAAAAATAAATTACAGATCATAGTAATCGATACCGGAATTGGCATTCAATCGAATTATAAAGAAGAAGTTTTTCATAGCTTTAAAAAACTTCACAACTCTAAGAAAATTGAAGGATTAGGACTAGGACTTTCAATAGTTTCCAATCTTGTTGCTTTAATGCAAGGAAAAATTGATTACACCTCTACAAAAAATGCAGGAACAATCTTTGAAATTGAACTGCCGTTAACGATTTATAAAAACTAAAAAAAGTCCCAATTTCTTGAGACTTTCTACTATATTTATTTGTAAAAATTACTTGTTCATGTGTGTCATTTCATACACAAAAGTATCAGAATCTACATTCAATACCAGCAATGACAAGGCTTTATCAACAATAAAAGGTACATTTCCTGGTGTAAACCCAAGTGCCAAAGCAAACTTAGTTAAAATCTCTTTTTGTTTTGGTCCAAGAACATGATCTACATAAACCATTCTTGATAGGTCATACAAACGCTCTAGTCGTTGCACATGCAAATAAGGAGGATTAATTGGATATTTAGCTGGGTTCTCTAGAATCTCTTCATACTCTGCCGCCGATATTTCTAATCTCACAGCAAGTTTATCTAAAAACTCTTTTTCTTCTTTACTCAAGTCGCCATCTGCAATAGCAACACGCACAATTGCCGAAAAATGACTTTTATTTCTACTCTTAAATTCGCTATCAAATAAATCTGAAAATGACATAATTATAATGGTTTTATCCTGCAAATATAATTCAATTTCCTCAAAAACCGAAAATGTTTTTCATCGAATTTAAGAGAAACTTTTCAATCAAATTCAAAATTAATTGTAAGTTTACATCTATAAAATTGATAAATTGCAATCACAATGAACGAATTTTGGATCTTTTTTAAAGTAGGACTCAACCACGTTTTAGACATTCATGGCTATGACCATATTCTTTTTTTAATAGCATTAACAGTGCCTTATGTTGCCAAAGATTGGAAACGAATTCTTATTCTAGTTTCTTTCTTTACACTTGGTCACACACTTTCGTTGTTGTTGTCAGTATTTAATATTGTAACAGTAAAAGCAAGTTTGGTCGAATTGCTAATTCCAATTACCATTTTAATAACCGCTTTTTTCAATTTATTAACCGCAGGAAAATCATCCAAAAACGGAAGCTTAACCTTTATTGCCGGCCTAACCATTTTCTTCGGAATCATTCACGGATTAGGATTTTCCAATTATTTCAAAGCGCTTTTACCAGGAAAACCATCAGATAAACTAGCGCCATTATTAGAATTTGCACTTGGTATTGAAGCCGCACAGATAATAGTTGTAATGGCAGTTTTAATTTTAGCCTTCATTGTTCAAACACTTTTGCGCTTCAACAGACGCGATTTTACACTCATCATGTCGAGTTTTGTAATAGGCGTTGTAGTCCCATTAATAATTGATAGCCCAATTTGGACAAAATAAGTTGCATTAGGAGCGAATCAGTAGTTATATTTGTAAACCATTTTCCTGCTTTACGTTACAATCTTGCCAAAAAAAGGCAAGGATTTTCACTTCAATCAGGGCTAAACGGCAAACCATTTGAATAAAATTCAGAATTTTAAAGAACATAAACTTTAAGTCGTCAAGACTTAGTGGCATAATGAAAGACAAAAAACAAAATAAATACGACAAAGCCTATCTAAGAATCGCTGCCGAATGGAGCAAACTTTCTTATTGCAAGCGCAAGCAAGTAGGCGCAATAATTGTTCGCGATAGAATGATAATTTCCGACGGTTACAACGGCACGCCATCAGGATTTGAAAACTGTTGTGAAGACCAAGAAGGATTAACACAATGGTATGTGCTTCATGCAGAGGCAAATGCAATATTAAAAGTGGCGCGTTCTACACAATCTTGCGATAATGCAACCTTGTACATAACACTTTCTCCTTGCAAAGAATGCAGTAAGTTAATACACCAATCGGGAATAAAACGCGTCGTGTACAAAAACGGATACCGTGACACATCAGGAATAGATTTTCTAGAAAAAGCAGGAATTGAAGTTTTTCAAATTGAGGATTTGGAGTAAATTTTAGTTTACTTTTTAAAAAATAATATGATATGTTTAACGTTCATACTATAAAAACGTTCGTATTTTTGATAGGTTAAAACATAATAATCCCAATGAAAATCAATAAAATCTACATACCATTACTTTTTTTCTCCTGCGTAGCATTGGGAATAGTAATTGGCGGATTTATAAATTACCCAATTCAAAAACCATCTTTGGCCAAGAATGACTATAAAACCAAACTCAATAAATTAATCAATTTCATTGACAATGAATATGTAGACGATGTAAAAACAGACTCTATTGTAGATTTAACAGTTACAAATATTCTTGCTAATCTAGATCCACATTCAGTTTATGTTCCGCCAAGTGAGCAAACTGCCGTTGCCGAAAGTATGAAAGGTGATTTTGTGGGAATTGGAGTAAACTTCTATGCCTATAACGATACCATTGCTGTAATAAAACCCATAGAAAATGGTCCGGCAGAAAAAGCAGGAATTAAAGAAGGCGATAGAATTCTTTATGCCGATAACTTTAAATTATTTGGTAAAAAACTTAAAAATGAAGTGCTTTACAGTAAATTAAAAGGTGAAAAAGATTCACAAGTTACCTTAACTATTTATAGAAAATCAGAAAAAAAACAATTTAAAGTCAAAGTAATTCGTGATGTAATTCCTATAAAAAGCGTAGATGTTGCTATTGCACTTAATAAAACTACGGGTTACATTAAAATTAACCGATTTGCCGAAACTACAGGTCAAGAATTTCATACTGCGTTACTAAAATTAAAGAAAAGCGGTATCAATTCACTTGTAATTGACTTGCGTGAAAATGGTGGTGGATTTATGGAAATGGCAGTAGAAGTTGCAGATGAATTGCTAAAAGATAAAGAATTAATTGTTTTCACAAAAAATAAAAAGAACACTATTGACAAAACTTTTGCCACAGGAGAAGGTGATTTTGAAACTGGTCGGGTTTCAGTATTGATAGATGAAAATTCTGCGTCGGCGAGCGAAATTCTTGCAGGTGCAATTCAAGATAATGACAGAGGAACTATTTATGGAAGACGTTCTTTTGGGAAAGGATTGGTGCAGCGCGAAATGGATTTTGACGATGGTTCGGCAGTTCGATTAACCATTGCAAGATATTACACGCCTAGCGGAAGAAGCATTCAAAAACCATACATTAAAGGACAAAGTGAAGATTATTATAAAGAATCTGAAACCAGATTTGAAAGCGGAGAATTGTATGAAAAAGGCAAAATAAAAATCGCCGATTCGCTAAAATTTAAAACCAAAAAGGGAAGAACCGTTTATGGCGGCGGCGGAATTGTACCCGATGTTTTTGTTCCTTTAGAAGTTGCTCATGGCGACGAAAGTTTAGAATATATTTTGCAAACAGGCATTGTAGGTCATTTTGTATTTGAGCAATTGGACCAAAACAGAACTACTTTTAAAGGGTTAAACTTTGAGCAGTTTCAGGCAAAAATGCAAAACAATGATTTCTATGTAAATCAATTTGAAAAATATTTGTCTAAAGCAGGAGTAGCGCTAGATCTGAAGAAAAATAAAGCAATTGTAAACCGTTACATCACTGCAGAATTTGCGCGTCAGTTATTTGGAGAAAATCAATATTATCAAATTGTTTTGAAAGAAGATAAAATGATAAAGGCAGTTTTGAAATAGTTTTAACATTTTTTACACTAAAAGTGTAACCTATTTTCTAATCGAATCGTGCGCTTGACTCGAAATACCATCATTCCATAAAGTTAGAATATCGGTTGCAACAGCAGCACCACTTCCGGCAGCAATAGCAAGTTGACTTCTGTGCCCAGCAAGAGTTCCTATTACATAAATTCCTTCAGCAACTTTGTGATCGAAGTTCTTTAATTGAATTCGATTTTTTTCTACAATTGCTTTTTTATGTGGTTCAATATATTGGTTTAAACCTTCAATATTAAAAGTATTTGCAGAACCAATTCCGACAACAATGTTTTTTGTTTGATAAGTGTTTTTGTTGGTTACAACAGTAAAATTTGGAAATTCACCTGCTACTTTCATTACTTTTTCATCTTCAATTTGAACAACATGAGGATATAAAGTTTTCAATTGCTCGATACTTTCGGTTAAAAGTTCTGAGCCTAGTTTTCCGGCTGGAATTCCGTAGGCATTATTAAACAAAGCTTCTTGAAGAGACGATGTTTTTTGATGGGCAATAAGTCCAATTTTTTTATCTTGAGCAAATGATTTTTTGTGAGCTGAACCCAATACCAATGCACAAGAAACCCCAGAAACGCCTCCGCCAATTATTAGAATGTCAAACATAAAGATAGTATTTAGAAATTTTAACAACTCAAATTTAGAATTTAAGTCATTTATTGATTTTTAAGTTTCTCTTCAATTTTTTTCGACATCTTGAAGATGAGAAGAATAAAAACTGCACAAAAAGATGCTATAATTCCAATTAAAGCTATCATACTGTTTCCTTCAAGAGGGTTATTGAAATCTAGCTGGGTAATGTTAAAAATGATAAGAGCAATTGCTAAAATAATTAATATGGTAGTAAAAATTTTCATCGAATGATTTTAAAGTGTAAAAATAGTAAAAAATGAGTTAAACAAACAAGCCTTTAACATTAGCTGCAAATAATTTAACAGCAATTGCCAATAGCACAACGCCAAAGGTTTTTCTAATTACTCCTAAACCATTTTTACCAAGTAACTTTTCGATTCTTGCAGATGATTTTAATACGGCATAAACCAAAATAATATTTAATATAATGGCAATAATAATGTTTATGGTTGCAAACTGAGAGCGCAAAGATAATAAAGTAGTCATCGTTCCAGCACCAGCAATTAAAGGAAAAGCTAACGGAACAATTGATGCAGAGCTTGCTGCTTCTTCTTTATAAATTCTAATTCCCAAAATCATTTCTAAAGCCAAAAAGAACAATACAAACGAACCGGCAACGGCAAACGAATGTACGTCAATACCAATAAGATTCAACAATTCTTCTCCTACAAAAAGAAAGACAATCATAATAATTCCAGCAGCAATAGAAGCTTTTTCCGATTCAATGTGACCAAATTTTTGTCTTAAATCTACTACTATCGGAATGGTTCCAACAATATCAATTACGGCAAAAAGTACCATTGCAATTGTTGCAATTTCTTTAAAATCAAATCCTAACATAATAATTCTTTTAAAAGTGCAAAATTACTCCTTTACTAAATGTCAAATTCCAAATGATACGTTAATTTTCAGATAAATAAAGGTTTGTAAAAAACATAAAATAAATCCGTTGTATCTTTGCAGGGAATTTTATAAAATAAAAATGTTTCAATTAGGTAAAACCATAGTTTCAGAAGATATATTAGAGAAAGATTTTGTTTGCAATCTATCAGCCTGTCATGGTGCTTGTTGTGTAGATGGCGATGCTGGTGCGCCTTTGAGCGAAGAAGAAACCAAAATTTTAGAAGAAATCTATCCAAAAGTAAAACCATTTTTAAGAAAAGAAGGCATTGAAGCCATAGAACGACTTGGAACATGGGTAAAAGGTACCGATCAAGATCTTGAAACGCCACTTATTGATGAAAAAGATTGTGCTTATGTCATCTTTGATGGAAAGACGGCGCTTTGCGGAATTGAACAAGCTTACAATCAAGGAATTATTTCTTGGAAAAAACCAGTTTCATGTCATTTATATCCAATTCGTGTAAAAGATTTTACAGAGTTTGCAGCGGTAAATTATGACCGATGGGACATTTGTGATGATGCATGTTCATTAGGAAAAGAGCTTCAGGTTCCAGTTTATAAATTTGTAAAGGAAGCACTTATAAGAAAGTTTGGAGAAGATTGGTACATGGAGTTAGAAAAAGTTGCCGAAGAATTGAAAAAAGGAAAATAAAACAAAAACCGTATTGTTTACTAAAACAATACGGTTTTTTTGTAGAAAATTCTGGAGTAGATTGAACCAAATACATAATTGATTTTTTCTAAAATTTTTCTAAAAAAATCCTGTGGAGAATACCGGAATCGAACCGGTTACCTCTTGCCTGCCAGGCAAGCGCTCTAGCCAAGTGAGCTAATCCCCCAGAATTATAAATACTACTTAATGAAAATTTAATAGTGAGGTATGCTACAAATGTAAATATAAATGTTTTAGTAATTATATTTTCAAATTAATTTTTTTAAAATTTTCGTGTTGTTTAAGCACTTAAGAGCTAAATTTTTCTTATAATTGCATTATTATTAAGAAACTAACTAATTACAAACCAACAAACAAACTACTTTTATGAAAAAAATTACTTTAGCTTTATTTATTTTTACAATAATTAATACAGCAGCGTTTTCACAAACTATTGTGAGTACAGCTGTTCAAAACAAGAAAGTTGTTTTAGAAGAATTCACAGGAATTAATTGTGTTTATTGTCCTCAAGGTCATGCAATTACTAATACTATTAAAAATGCAAACCCAAATAATGTTTTTTTAATTAACGTACATGTAGGTGGTTATGCAACACCTTCTGGGGCACAACCAGATTTTAGAACTTCTTTTGGAACTGGTTTTGCAGGACAATCAGCATTAACAGGCTATCCTTCTGCAACAGTAAATAGAAATGTTTTTAGCGGAT
>NZ_JAYWFT010000011.1:0-2679 GCF_043778725.1 Flavobacterium sp.
AGGTACAGCTGCTGTAGGTTCTTGTAACAGTGACTTTAAACTTGTTCGTCTTTCAGAAATGTATTTTATTAAAGCGGAAGCTAGAACTGCTGCAGGAGATTTAACAGGTGCTGCTAATGCTATTAAAAGTGTTTTAGACAAACGCTTTCCTACAGCCCAAACTGCTCCAGTTTATGCTTCTCCAACAGATGCTTGGAAAGGTATTTTAAATCAAAGAAGAGTAGAGTTTGCTTTTGAAGGATACAGATTTATTGATTTAAAAAGATTAGGTACTTTAGCTGGTGTTGGTATTGATAGAGATCCTGCGGATTACTCTTCTTCATCTATTAATTTCCCTGGTGGTAATCCTGCAAATCTTCCTTTAACAAGTTATAAATTTGCATTGCCAATTCCTCAAAATGAATTAAATGCTAATAGTTCAATCCAACAAAATGCTGGATACTAGATTATAAACATATTTTTTATCTAAAAACCTCTCAATTTGAGAGGTTTTTTTTATATTTGAAAAAAAAAGTATGAGATTAGTAATTGTTTTTTTATTTGTTTATAGTTTCATGGTTTCTCAAAACCAATCTCAGCGTGAGTTTATTAAAAATAAATCTAGTTATATTTTAGTGTCAAATTTAAAAACTGAATTTGAATTCTCTTCAGCTAAGAATAATAAGGATGTTCAAGATTTTCTTATAAATAATCCTACAATTGATAATAAGGATAATCTTCAAAGAATCATTGATGGTATTCCTTACTTTTATCAAGAAGACAATAATGTACTTTCAGTAGAAACTTTAAGAGCTAATTCATTATATCCTGGTGGATCTCTTGGTTTAAACATTACTGGAACAGATATGTATGCAGGTGTTTGGGATAGTGGTAAAGTTAAAGAAACTCATGTTGAATTTGGAGGTAGAGTTACCCTAGGTGATAGTGCGCCTTCTTATTCTTCTCATGGAACGCATGTTGCAGGAACAATTATTGCTGCAGGTGTAAGTGCAATTAGAAGAGGTTTTGCCTATCAAGGTAATGTGGTGTCTTATGATTGGACTAATGATATTGCTGAGATTTTTAATTTTGCATCTTCTGGATTTTTAGTTTCTAATCATTCTTATGGAAATATCGCTACTTCTCTACCTGTCAACTCTTTTGGAGCATATAATTCCCAATCTATTGAGGTGGACCAATTAATGAATGCTTTTCCCTATTATCAAATGGTTAAATCTGCTGGTAATGATAGAAACAATACTGCTATAAATCAAGTTGTACTTGACGGAGGTTTTGATCTTTTGACAGGTGTTGCAAATGCTAAAAATGTTATAACTGTTGCCGCAGTTAAGGGTATAATGACAGATGGTTTAGATGAGTCATATTCTATTGCTGATTTTAGTAACTTTGGACCTACAGATGATGGTAGGATTAAACCTGACATATCTGCTAAAGGAGTTGGTGTTTCGTCACCAATTTCTACTTCTAATACTGCTTATGATACTTATCAAGGAACATCAATGGCTTCTCCAGCTATAACTGGTTTAATTTTGCTTCTTCAAAAACACTATAATAATTTAACTCCAGATTTATTTATGAAATCTGCTACTGTAAGAGGTTTGTTATGTCAATCTGCGAGAGAAGCAGGAGATTATATTGGTCCCGATTATAGTTTTGGATGGGGTGTTGCCGATGGTTTAAATGCAGCCAGAATAATCACTAATAAAGGTGTCTCTACTATATTAGAAGAAAATAATTTAGTTAACAATCAGGTTTTTACAAAAAATATTTCTTTAAATTCTACACAAGATTTAAATGTTGTTCTTTCTTGGACAGACCCAACAGGTACTGCTAACTCTTCTTCTCAAAATGATAACAGAACTCCACGATTAGTTAATAATTTAGATTTAAAAGTGTTAAAAGATGGTAGTGTTTATTATCCTTGGAAGCTAAATCCAGATTCACCACTTGATGGTGCTACCAATATTTCAGATAATAATGTTGACAATATAGAACGAGTTGAAATCTTTGGTGCTGCACCTGGAGTTTATACAATTCAGGTTACTCATAAAGCATCTTTACAAGGTTTAAGTCAAGATTTTTCTTTAATTGCCTCCGGTACTGACGGAATTTCTTTAAACAATAGAGATTTTGAAATTGACAATTCAGTCTTTATTTATCCTAATCCAGCAACTACTATTCTTAATTACAATCTTAAAAATAACATTGAAATTGTTGAACTAATAATTACTGATTTAACAGGAAAACAAATTTATAACGTAAAAGGATCTTCAATAAATTCCAGCATAAATATTTCTAATTTTGAAGCAGGTGTCTACTTTATTAAATTTATTTCTGATACTAATAAATCAATAGTTAAGAAGTTTATAAAAAAATAAATAATTTTACATAATCAAATAGCTTTCAGAATTAAATATTCTGAAAGTTTTTTGTTTTTATTATGATGATCAATTGTTTTTTGTCTTAAACTATTACTTATTTTTGTCACTTCTAATTTTATTATGAGAATTTCACTTACCTTAATTTTATTTTTTTATT
Organism: Flavobacterium sp.; assembly: GCF_043778725.1. Classification (GTDB taxonomy): domain Bacteria; phylum Bacteroidota; class Bacteroidia; order Flavobacteriales; family Flavobacteriaceae; genus Flavobacterium. The sequence continues at coordinate 2,539 of NZ_JAYWFT010000011.1, forward strand.
CATTGATGCTCTTCTCTCAAGAAAAGCCATCAGATATTAAACGTAAAAGTCTAGTTAAAACTGCTGAACAAAAAGCAAAAGAACTTGCTAAAAAAGCACCAATTACTTCCTATAAAATAATTTCTATTCAACGTGATACAA
>NZ_JAYWFT010000012.1:0-18001 GCF_043778725.1 Flavobacterium sp.
GTTATAAAATCTACCTTCCCTAATTTCTTCAAGTGTAGATCCAGAACCACCATGAAAAACAAAATCTACAGGATTTGGACCTGTATTAAATTTATTTTGAACATAATCTTGTGAATTTTGTTTTTCATGGTGGTTCTGGATCTACACTTGAAGAAATTAGGGAAGGTATTTCTTATGGCGTTGTAAAAATGAATATTGATACCGACTTACAATTTGCTTTTACCGAAGGAATTCGTGATTATATGGTTGATAATATTGATTATTTAAGATCTCAAATAGGAAATCCAACAGGATCAGATTCTCCTAACAAAAAATATTATGACCCAAGAAAATGGGTTCGTGAAGGAGAAGTTACTTTCAATACAAGATTAGAACAAGCTTTTGCTGATTTAAATAACGTAAACACTTTGTAAGTACAAAATACGAAGTACGAAGTTAAAAATAATTGAATTATAAAACAGTTAGAAGTATAAGGTATGAAGGCAACTTCTAACTTCCAACTTCTAACTTCTAACTTACTATTATGGCTTGGTTTAAAAGAACAGAAAAAGGAATTACAACTGCAACAGAGGATAAAAAAGATGTTCCAAAAGGACTTTGGTATAAATCTCCAACAGGAAAAATTATTGATGCCGATGAGCTAGAACGCAATCTATGGGTAAGTCCAGAAGATGGTTTTCATGTAAGAATTGGCAGTAAAGAATATTTCGAAATTTTGTTTGACAACAATGAATTTAAGGAATTGGATGCCAAAATGACGTCTAAAGATCCTTTGCATTTTGTAGATACTAAAAAATATTCTGATAGATTGAAAGATGTTATGGACAAAACCAAATTGAAAGATGCGGTAAGAACTGGCGTTGGAAAATCTAAAGGTAATACAATAGTAATTTGCTGTATGGATTTTGCTTTTATTGGCGGATCGATGGGTGCAGTTGTTGGAGAAAAAATTGCTCGCGGTATAGATTATGCCATAAAAAACAATGCTCCGTTTGTAATGATTTCTAAATCTGGTGGTGCTAGAATGATGGAAGCTGCTTATTCATTGATGCAATTGGCAAAAACATCTGCAAAATTGGCACAATTGGCCGAATCTAAAATTCCGTATATTTCTTTATGTACTGATCCTACAACTGGTGGAACGACTGCTTCCTATGCCATGCTTGGCGATATTAATATTGCAGAACCTGGTGCACTAATTGCTTTTGCCGGACCAAGAGTTGTAAGAGATACCACAGGAAAAGATTTGCCAGAAGGATTTCAAACTTCAGAATTTCTATTAGAACACGGATTTTTAGATTTTATTTCACAAAGAAAAGACTTAAAAGATAAAATCAATTTATATATCGATTTGATTTTGAATCAAAACATTAGATAGATTTTAAAACATATTAAAATGAAAAAACACAAAGTTATTGCTTTGTGTTTTTTTATATCTTTATTTTAAACTTAGTACTTTGCACCTTCAAACTCGAGCTTTTAAAACCTACATTCCGCTACGAATTGCTTCTACAGGATCAAGTTTTGAAGCAGAAATTGCTGGTAAAATTCCAGAAATCAATCCAATTAAAATAGCCAATCCCGAGCCTAGAAGAATATTGCTAAAACTCAATACAAACTCAAAGTCGAGTAATTTTGTAAGTCCTATAGCTATTAACCAAACCATTACAATTCCTATAAACCCACCTATTAAACACAAGATTACGGCTTCAAACAAGAATTGAAAAAGAATAAATCTGTTTTTGGCACCAAGTGACTTTTGAATTCCTATTAAGTTAGTACGTTCTTTTACCGAAACAAACATAATATTGGCTACACCAAAACCGCCAACCAATAACGAAAATCCTGCAATAACCCATCCACCAAGATTCATGCTGCTAATAATTCCGTCTAGCATGTCTGTAAAACCCGAAAGCACATTGATGAAGAAATTGTCAATTTCGCCAGTTTTTAATCCGCGTAAAGCTCTTAGTTTTTGGGATACTTCGGCTTTAAATGCGCCCATATCAATTCCTTTTTCTGGTTTTATAACAATAACAGGTGTCATAGCATCATTATTGTCGCCATACATTCGTCTCAAAAAATTTACAGGAATAAAAGCAGATGTATCGTTGCTGTCGCCAAACATGCCGGCACCTTGTTTTTTCAAAACTCCAATTACTGTAAAACGCTGACCATACAATCTTATTTGTTTTCCAATTGGATCTACATTTTCAAAAAGTCCTTTAGCAATTTCATCACCAATAACGGCAACTGCTGCGCCAGAATTGGCTTCGGCTTCGTTATAAAATCTACCTTCAGAAAATTCTAAACCTTGAATATCAATAAATTCATAAGAAACAGGAACAATATTAACGCTACTAACCGATTTTGTGTCGTACTTGATAATTTCACTTCTCACAAAAAGCTGAAAACACATTTCTTGTGCATCGGGAATTGAATTTTTCAAGTACTCATATTCGGTATATTTCACATCTGGAAATTGATCTCTTTTCCATCTAGGCACTTCTGATGGACCAAAAGAACCTTTAAATAAATAAATGGTATTTTTATCTAAACTACTTAAATCTTTCTTGATTTTTCTATCTAACGAATCTACCGCTGCCAAGACTGCTATAATAGAAAATATCCCAATGGTTACGCCAAGCAACGAAAGCAATGTTCGCAACTTGTTGTTTCGCAAAGCATTCATAGCAAAACTGAAACTTTCACTCAATAATCGAAGGTAAACAAGCATATCAGATATATTTTCTAGGTCAAATTTAAGATATTAGTAAATAGAATGATGGAATTGTTACAGAAAATAGCTAGAAATAGTGTTTTTGGGAAATTTAATTTGGTAGATTTGTTTTTGAAGATGATTCAATGATATTGAAATTCTACATTCATTTTCTAAAAAAGCAAAGAGTTTAATCAGAAAATGGCAGGCAGAAACACCTACCAATTGTGTTGCAAAAAGACTCCAATATTTGTTAATTATTTTTTTTGAAATCATTAATAAATTCTACAAAAAACTAAAATAAATTCAGATTAAAAAAACTACTTTTGCGTGCTTAACAACACAACATAATGAGCACTACAAAAACCATTCAATCTGCTCTTATTTCGGTATTTGATAAAACCGGATTAGAGCCAATTGTGAGACAACTTCACAAGCAAAATGCAACTATTTATTCTACTGGTGGAACAGAAGATTTTATTAAAAATTTAGGCATTCCTGTAGTTCCTGTAGAAGATGTTACTTCCTATCCTTCTATTCTTGGTGGACGTGTAAAAACATTACATCCAAAAGTTTTTGGTGGCATTTTGAACCGTCAAGACAATCCGACCGATATAGAACAAATGAAGGAATTTAACATTCCACAAATAGACTTGGTAATTGTAGATTTATACCCATTTGAAAAAACGGTTGCTTCTGGCGCAAGTGAAGCCGATGCAATTGAAAAAATTGATATTGGTGGTATTTCATTAATTCGTGCTGCAGCTAAAAACTTTAAAGACACTGTTATTGTGCCGTCTGTAGCAGAATATGAACTGTTTTTAGGAATGATTACCCAAGGAAATGGCGCAACTACTATTGAACAAAGAAAATATTTGGCAACTAGAGCATTTCACGTTTCGTCCAATTATGATTCGGCTATTTTCAATTATTTTAATACTGAAGATACTTTTTATAAAGAAAGTATTGCAAACGGTCAAGTACTTCGTTACGGAGAAAATCCACACCAAAAAGGGTTTTTCTTTGGCGATTTCGACGCTATGTTTACAAAAATTCACGGAAAAGAATTGTCATACAACAATTTGCTAGATGTTGATGCCGCTGTAAATTTAATAGCCGAATTTAAAGATAACGAACCAACATTTGCTATCTTAAAACACAACAATGCATGCGGACTTGCAACTAGAAAAACCATGAAGGAAGCTTATCTTGCCTCTTTGGCTTGCGACCCAACTTCGGCATTTGGTGGAGTTTTAATGGCTAATGGAAAAATTGATACTGAAACTGCTAAAGAAATCAATTCGCTTTTCTGCGAAGTAGTTATAGCGCCAAGTTATGATGATGAAGCGTTAAATATTCTACAAGAAAAAAAGAACCGAATTATATTGACTATAAATAATGTACCTTTACCTCAACGTCAAGTAAGAACTTGCTTAAACGGATTATTGGTTCAAGATAAAAACAACATTACAGATACTAAAGAGCATCTAAAAAACGTTACTATTACAGAACCTACCAATCAAGAAGTTGAAGATTTACTATTTGCATCTAAAATCTGTAAAAATACAAAATCAAATACAATTGTTTTTGCAAAAAATAATACATTAATCGCCTCTGGAACAGGACAAACATCACGAGTTGATGCTCTAAAACAAGCAATTGAAAAAGCCAATACATTTCAATTTGATTTGCATGGAGCAGTAATGGCAAGCGATGCATTTTTTCCTTTTCCTGATTGTGTTGAAATTGCACATGACGCCGGAATTACCGCTGTTATTCAACCTGGTGGATCAATTAAAGACGAATTAAGCATCAATTATTGCAATGAAAATAAAGTTGCAATGGTATTTACAGGAACACGTCATTTTAAACATTAATTTTATTATTTTTGTAGGCTGAAAAAAATTTAACAAACTAAACACCCTTTATATAATTATGGGATTTTTTGATTTCATGACCGAGGATATAGCAATTGACCTTGGTACCGCTAACACACTAATCATTCACAACGACAAAGTTGTAATTGATAGTCCTTCTATTGTTGCAAGAGATAGAGTATCTGGAAAAATAATCGCCGTTGGTAAAGAAGCCAGCATGATGCAAGGTAAAACCCATGAAAACATAAAAACCATACGACCATTAAAAGACGGAGTTATTGCCGATTTTGATGCTTCAGAGAAGATGATTAGTATGTTCATTAAAAGTATTCCTGCTTTAAAGAAAAAAATGTTTACTCCAGCTTTACGCATGGTAGTTTGTATTCCGTCTGGAATTACAGAAGTAGAAATGCGTGCCGTAAAAGAATCGTGTGAGCGTGTAAACGGTAAAGAAGTATATTTAATTCACGAACCAATGGCAGCTGCAATTGGTATTGGTATTGACATTATGCAACCTAAAGGAAACATGATTGTAGATATTGGTGGTGGAACAACAGAAATTGCAGTTATCGCTCTTGGCGGAATTGTATGTGATAAATCAGTTAAAATTGCAGGTGACGTTTTTACAAACGACATCATTTATTACATGAGAACTCAGCACAACCTTTTTGTAGGAGAAACAACAGCCGAAAAAATTAAAATACAAGTTGGCTCTGCAACCGATGCTCTAGACACACCTCCAGACGACATGTCGGTTCAAGGTAGAGATTTACTTACAGGAAAACCAAAACAAGTAGAAGTTTCTTTTAGAGAAATTGCCAAAGCTTTAGACAAATCCATTCAACGTATTGAAGATGCAGTAATGGAAACATTATCTCAAACTCCGCCAGAATTAGCTGCAGATATTTATAATACTGGAATATATTTAGCTGGTGGTGGATCAATGCTTCGTGGTCTTGACAAACGTATTTCTTTAAAAACAGATTTACCAGTTTACATTGCTGAAGATCCGTTGAAAGCCGTTGTAAGAGGAACAGGAATGGCATTAAAAAATATTCCTAAATTCAGAAGTATCCTTATAAAATAGTTTTGTATTAATCTACTGAAACTGAAAACCGAAAACTGACCACTGAATACTTAAAAAATGCAGCAAATATTTAACTTTATATTTAAAAACAGCTATCGTATGCTGTTTTTGCTGCTTATGATATTAGCGTTATCACTAACAATTCAATCACATTCTTATCACAAAAGTAAAATCATTAGTTCTGCCAATTTTTTTACTGGTGGCGTTTATCAAATGACCAATAGTGTGGAAGGCTATTTTAATTTAAAAATTCAAAATGAAGAATTAGCCAAAGAAAATGCGCGTCTTAAAAGTCTTTTATTCAATACAAAAGATACCACAAAGATGGCTAAATTAGACACTATTAAAGGTGTAAAAAAAATAGACATTGTAGAATCGGAGGTTATAAAAAACTCTTACAGTTCTCAAATAAATTTTCTTACACTAAACTCTGGATTTAAGCAAGGCGTAAAATCAGAAATGGGCGTTATTAATAGCCTAGGAATAGTTGGAGTTGTAGAAAATACATCGGCTAATTATTGTACAGTATTGAGCATCTTAAATACAGAATCGCCAATAAATGCAAAAATCAAAAAATCAAATCACATTGGTTCATTAACTTGGAATGGCAAAAATACAGGATTTGTTCAATTAGTTGATGTGCCTCGACTGGCATCTGTAAGAAAAGGTGACACTATAGTTACCGGAGCTCAATCTACAATATTTCCAGCTAATATAAACATAGGAACAGTTCATAAAATATATACAGACAATCAAACCAATTTCTATACTATTGATGTAAAACTATTTAATGACATGACTAGTTTAGGTCATGTTTACATCATTAAAAATAAAGATAGAGACGAGATTATTAACCTAGAAAAAAAGACACAAAAGAATGAATAGCGCAATGTTATTTAATCTAGCTCGTTTTATATTGCTGCTTGCGGCTCAAGTTGTTATTTTTAATAATTTTAACTTTATGGGTTATATAAATCCGTATTCTTATATTTTATTTATCATTCTTTTTCCTGTAAACGGAAATAAATATGCTCTTTTAACAGCAAGTTTTTTACTAGGAATTACAATGGATTTATTTTGTAATTCTGGTGGTGTTCACACAGTAGCATGCTTACTTCTAGCTTTTGTAAGACCATCACTGTTTAAATTCTCTTTTGGATTAAGCTATGAGTATCAAACTGTTAGACTGAACGATGTACTCACGCCAGAGCGTTTTTCTTTTATATTTTTATCAGTTGTTATTCATCATTTAACATTGTTTGTTCTAGAAGTCTTTACTTTTGAATACCTTTGGGATATCATTCTTAGAACTATTATTAGTACTTTATTTACTATCATAATTTGTATCTTACTTATCTACTTAATCAAGCCAAGTAAACGATGAGAAAAATATTATTACCAATCATTGTTATTGTCACAGCATTCTTACTGTTGATAAGAATATTTTATTTGCAAATTATTGATGATTCTTTCAAATTAAAGTCAGAGAATAACGCTATTAAAATTAAGTATGATTATCCCGAAAGAGGATATGTTTATGATAGATATGGCAAATTATTAATTGCCAATCAGCCTTCTTATGACATCATGGTTATTCCAAGAGATGTAAAAGAGTTGGACACTTTAGAATTTTGCTCTTTACTTGACATTACAAAAGAATTTTTTATTAAAAAAATTGAAAAAGCACGCGTTTATAGTCCAATGTTACCATCCGTTTTTCTTCCGCAATTGAACAAATTAGAATATGCTGCTTTTCAAGAAAAAATTAGAAAATTTTCTGGTTTTTACATTCAAAAGCGCTCTTTAAGAGATTATCAAGTTGGTTTTGGAGCCAATGTTTTTGGATTTATAACACAAGTTAACGAAAATATTGTAAAGAAAAATCCCTATTATGTTGGTGGTGATTTAATTGGAAAACAAGGAATAGAGGAAAGCTATGAAACTTTCTTGAGAGGACAAAAAGGTGTGAAATACATCCTTAAAGACAAATTTAACAGAGAAATTGGTTCCTATAAAGAAGGAAAATACGATACTTTATCTAAACAAGGAGACGACTTAACACTAACTATTGATAGTGAACTTCAAAAATATGGTGAAGAATTAATGATCAATAAATGGGGCGGAATTGTTGCTATTGAACCTAAAACAGGTGAGATATTAGCATTAGTAAGTGCGCCAAATTTTGACCCTGCTCTACTAGTGGGAAGACAGCGTTCTAAAAATTATACTTTATTAAGAAACGACTCTATTGCGAAACCAATGTACGATAGAGGACTTTTAGCCGAATATACACCAGGTTCACCATTTAAAATATTAACCGGATTAATTGCTTTACAAGAAGGAGTTGTAACAGACAGCACTACATTTTCTTGTCATCGTGGCTTTAGTTATGCACGTGGTAGATTTATGAAATGCCACTGTTCTGGTGGAGCAGTTCAGTTGCATAGAGGAATTTATCAATCGTGCAACACCTATTTCTCTAACTGTTACATAAGATTAATAAATAAATATAAAGACCACAGTTATGCAGTAGATGTTTGGGCTAAACACTTAAAAAGTTTTGGTCTTGGCGATTTTATGGGTTATGATCTTCCTATTGGTAAAAAAGGAAATATTCCAACATCTAAAACCTATAATAAAGTTTATCATGGTTGGAATTGGGACGGAAAAACAATTGTATCCAACGCAATTGGACAAGGTGAAGTATTGATGACGCCAATTCAACTGGCAAATTTTATGGCAACAATCTCCAACAGAGGATATTATTATACTCCTCACATTGTTAAAAAAATAAAAGGAGATGTTATAGACAAAAAATTTAGAACTAAACACGTTACAACAATTGATAGAAAATATTTTGATCCTATAATAAGTGGTATGAATGCCGTTTATGGTCCGGGAGGAACTGCATCTGGACTTGGTGTAAACGGAATTGAAATATGCGGAAAAACTGGAACAGCAGAAAACTACTTGAAAGTAAACGGTAAACGTGTTAAGCTTCAAGATCACTCTATCTTTGTGGCTTTTGCACCTAGAGATAATCCTAAAATTGCAATTGCCGTATTTGTAGAAAATGGATATTGGGGTAAACGATGGGCTGGACCAATTACTACTTTAATGATTGAAAAGTACCTTAAACGTAAAATAACAAGAGTAGATTTTGAAAAAAGAATGCTTACTGGAAGTTTGAAAGCACAATATGATAAATTATATCCTGTTAAACACCAGGATAGTATATCTTTAATAAACAATAGAGTAAAAGACAGTTTAGTAAAAATAAAAAGAATTAAAGATTCTTTAAATGGTGACAAACCAAAAAATGACGTAAAAATTGACACTTCTAAAACAAAGTTGTAATTTATAATGAGAAATCAAAGTGTAACAAATAACCTTGACTGGATAAGTGTTGTTATCTTCATTGCCTTAGTAGTAATGGGATGGCTCAACATCTATTCCTCTTCATTATCAACTGTTACCGAAGAAACTTCTATTTTTGACATCAACCAAATTTATGGAAAACAATTTTTATTTATCCTTCTTACCATTCCTATTATTTTCATAGTTTTATCTGTAGAAGCTAAATTTTACGAAAAATATTCCATCATTATTTTTGCCGTTTCACTTTTATCCTTAGCCGGATTATTTATTTTTGGTAAAACTATTGCTGGTCAACGTTGTTGGTATGGATTTGGAAGTTTTACTTTACAACCATCAGAATTTGCAAAAGCCGCAACATCACTTGCAATTGCTAAATACCTCAGTGATGTTCAAGTAAATCTAAAAGATGTAAACAGACAAATACAAGCATTAATTGTTGTTTTTCTTCCTGTAATGCTCATTCTACCACAACCCGATCCTGGAAGTGCCTTAATTTATAGCATCTTTTTTGTAGTACTTTATAGAGAAGGATTACCAGGTTGGTATTTGTTAACTGGTTTTATTGCCATTATTCTTTTTGTACTAACATTAGCTACAAACAATCCTTATATAGTTATTGGGCTAACTGCAATTGTACTTGCAATAAACTATTTTAGAAGCCGATTGGTTGATCGAAATATTATTGCTAGTGCTATTCTTTTAATAATGATAACTGCATTCTCATTTTCGGTAAATTTTGTTTTTAACAATGTTTTTAAACAACACCACCGCGACCGTTTCAATATTATTCTTGGAAAAGAAGTAGATATGAAAGGCATTGGATACAATACCAATCAATCTGAAATAGCCATTGGATCTGGTGGTTGGTTTGGAAAAGGATATCTTGAAGGGACACAAACAAAAGGAGGATTTGTACCCGAACAACACACCGATTATATTTTCACTACTGTAGGTGAAGAATGGGGTTTTCTAGGTTCGATTTTTGTAATTGGATTATTTGTAGGTTTAATACTTAGAATAATTTATCTCGCAGAACGACAAAAGACCAAATTCAGTAGGGTTTATGGTTATTGCGTCGCCGGAATTTTATTCATTCACTTCTTTGTAAATATAGCAATGGTTGTTGGGGTTTTTCCAACTATTGGAGTTCCGTTACCATTCTTTTCTTATGGAGGTTCTGGTCTTTGGGGTTTTACAATATTGTTATTTATTTTTCTAAAAATGGATGCCAATAAAGTTAATGAATGGTAAGTTTTAAAAACTCCAACCTTTATAGTCGTTAGCTTTTTCTAATTTATTTTCTATTGCGTCATTCAGTTTTGGATAGAAATCTATTCCAGTCATTTTTTCTATTTGATCTACAGGAACTACAAATTCATAAAGTGGTTTGTTACTATCAATTGCCGGCACTAAAAATCCTATCATTTTATATTCACCTCTTGAATCATCAAGTAATACTTTATAAAAATAATCTGGAACTGCAACTTTTTCTTTTCCAATAGTTTTTAAATTACCCGATAAAACGCCACCTGTAACAACATAAATCCCATCATATTTAGACGACCAATACCTTACTTTTTGCTCTAAAGTATTCCAAATTCCTTCATTAAAATCGTGTTTTTGCGGAGCAATATTTGATGTTAAAAACGTTTCTTCAAATGCTTTTTTTGAAAATTTCATATCACCAGCAGCACAAAGATGACCTTTGTCATAACCCGAATTTTTATAATTTTTCCAATTTGCAGAACCCGAACCAACTTTAACATCTTCAATAAAAAATGGACGTTCGAAATTTTGATTATGAGAACTGTTTTTCTTTAATTCATAAGCAACCCATTCTGCTTGTTCTTTATCTTCAACATACGATAAAGTATAATTATCGTGCACTATTATCTGTTGCGAAGTTGATGTTGGTAAAAAATCGAATTTTTCGTTATTTTTATTTGAAAAACCACTTTGAATTGTATCATTTGAAACCTCATTTTTAACAATAATCTCTTTTTTGCAAGAAAATATAATTGTAGAAATCATTAGACACAAAAATATTTTAATAGGTAATCTATTTTTCATAATTTTATAAATTAATTCATAATTCCAATTTCTTGGAATGGTAATTGTAAAACAATTAATATTAAATATAAACAAATATGAAAATTAAATTAGTATTTACAGCAATTCTTATCATAAGTTTTCAAAACTTTTTTGCACAAGAAACGCCAACAACTGTTCTTCTAGACTCTATAAAAACTAAGTCTATAGACTTGGAAAAGCAAAATGCGGCTGAAAAAGATCGTTTAGAACAAAAATTAAAGGATGAAAAACAAGCTTTAAAAGAACAGCAAAAAGCCGAAGATCAAATTGAAAAAGCTAAAAAAGACGCTAAAGAAACTGAGAAAAAACAAAACAAATTAGAAAAAGAACAAAAGAAATTTGACAAAGAGCAAAAGAAAATTTCAAATGCAGAAAAAGATGTTGAGAAGCAAAAAGGAAAGCTAGAAAAAGAAAGAAAGAATTTAGAAAAAATGCAAGCTAAATTTGAAAAATCAAGAGCCAAAGGAAAACTTTCTCCTGTAGAAATTGAAAAAGGAAATGTAGACATTACCAAACAACAATTAAAAATTAAGGAAGTAGAAGAAGATATTGAAAAAGCTCAAAAAAAATTAAGCAAATTAAGATAATTATAAATTCCACCTTAGGGTGGAATTTTTTTAAATAATAATTTTATTGTCAAGTTATAAAATAAAAAAGCTCCAAAATAAAATTACTTTGGAGCTTTTTCTTATCAAGAAATTACGGTTAAGATTTAACTAACTTCTCTTTTTTTAATTTAGTAGTTAATCCTTTTTTAGCAGAACCCGATTGTAAATCGTCTAAAACATGTATTGCTTCTTCAACATAAATATCTTTAGCCAAACTTTCGTGCCATCTATCACGTTTTTCTTTTAGCGTAACATCTGTTTTCATTTGAGCTTCTTCGTATGGTAATGATTTAAACTTAAACGTATTTTCATAATCAGCTATAGATTTATATTTTTTGTTCGTTTCTTCAAGTTGTTTTTGCTCTTGTTTGAACTTATCAATTTGAAGGCTATAAACGTTTTCTTCATTACGTTCTTGACGCCATTTTGCATTTTCATCAATAAGTTTCATCTGAGGATTGTTCTCTAAACGCTTTTTACTGTTAGCAATTGCTAAGTCAAAATTAGATTGTTTATCCCACATTTTATATTCGGCAGCGTCAATTTTATCCCATTTCATTGCGTTATCAACATCGCGTTCGCCCATTTTTAAATAAGCATAACTATCTGGCATAACAATATCACTGCTCACACCTTCCAATTGTGTTGAACCACCATTAATTCTATAGAATTTTTGAGTTGTAGTTTTCAAAGCACCCAAATCGCCCAAAGTATTTGCTCTAACAAGTTGATTTAAATCCATCACGTTTTGAACGGTTCCTTTTCCGTAGGTTTGTTTACTTCCCAAAATCACGGCACGTTTATAATCTTGCATTGCAGCGGCCAAAATCTCTGATGCCGATGCCGAAAACTCATTTGTCATTATTACAAGTGGTCCATCCCACTCTACTTTTGGATCTTTGTCATATAAAACTTCTTTTTTTCCAGCAGCCGATTTTATTTGAACAATTGGTCCTTGCTCAATAAACAAACCACCAATGTCTACAACCGTTTTCAAAGAACCACCACCATTATCTCTAACGTCAACTATAATTCCTTGAACTCCTTCTTTTTTAAGACGTTCAACTTCTATAGCAACATCTTTTCCTGCGTCACGACTGTCTTTGTTTTCAAAATCTATGTAGAATTTTGGCAAATAAATAATACCATATTTCACACCATTTTTTTCAACAACGCTAGATTTAGCATAAGTTTCTTCAATTTCTACTTCGTCTCTAATAATCGAAATAACTTTTAAAGAACCATCTGTTTTTTTAACCGTAAGACGAACTTCAGTACCTTTTGGTCCTTTTATTTTCTTAACAACATCGTCTAGTCGCATGGCTACAACGTCAACTGGTTCGGCATCTCCTTGAGCTACTTTTAGAACCACATCACCAGATTCTAACTCTTTTCCTCTCCAAGCTGGACCACCAGAAATTAATTCGGTGATTTCTGTAAAGTCATTTTTCTTTTGTAAACGTGCTCCAATTCCTTCTAATTTTCCGCTCATGCTCACATCAAAACGCTCTTTTTCATCAGGAGCAAAATAAGATGTGTGAGGATCAAAACGAGTAACAATAGCATTTATATATACCGAAAACCAATCTTCTCTGCCCAATTCTTTTAGAATAAAACTAAAATTATCGTTCAATGATTTCAAAGTGTTTTCGCGCGTTTCTTTTTCAAGTTGCTCATACGTTTTTGGCGCTTCTGTATCAGTTTTTGCTAAACTTTCTTTAAATTTAGCTTCGGCTTCTTTAGTTAATTTATCACCAAGTTTTAATCTAAATTCTTTTAATTTTTCTTCTGGCGATTTATTTTTATTCTTTTGAATATCGTCTTGAATCTTTTGCTTTTCTACCAAAGAAGCAAGCGTAGAAAGTTTTACTTGTTTTCTCCAACGCTCTTTAAGTTCAGCACTGTTTTTAGAATAAGGTGCTTTTTCATAATCGGTATTAATGTCTTCGCTAACCGAATAATCAATAGGTTTTTCTAGAGCAAGTTTGTAATATTCTTTACTTTCTTCCATTCTTTGAACCAAACGATTGTAAGTCAAGTCGAAGAAAGTAAGTTCTTTATTGTTTATTTGGTCGTCAATTTTTAGTTCGTATTTAGAAAATTCATCAATATCAGATTGCATAAAGAATCGTTTCGATGGATCTAAAGCAGTGATGTAATCTTTGTAAATTCCTTTGGAAAAATTATCATCAATTGCCGCAGGATTATAATGCCATTTTTCAATAACATAAGTCAATAGCTCTAATAACAATTTGTCTTTTTCTGGATCACCTTTTGCTTTTGGAATAAAACTCCAAAGACCAATAGAGAGTGCTAGTACAAGAAGTACTATTTTATAATGTCTTTTCATAAATTGAATAATTGTATTCATTAATTTTTCACTAAATTACGTAAAAAACCATGCCATAATAAAGTTACGTCGCATAATTTTTTGTTAAAACCATTGATATGGCTCAAAGTTATGAATTTTGTAATGGAATAAGTCTTAAAATAATTACTTTTGTTACAATTAAATTTTATTTCAAATGTCAAAAAAACCTTTAATTTTAGTAACCAACGACGATAGTATTTCTGCACCAGGAATAAGAGCTTTAATTGCTGTTATGAGCGAAATTGGAACTGTAGTTGTTGTCGCGCCAGACAGTCCGCAGAGTGCAATGGGACACGCAATAACAATAAACAACACGTTACATTTGAATAAAGTTTCTGTAGAAAATGCCGAAATCACAGAATACAGTTGCTCTGGAACTCCAGTAGATTGTGTAAAAATGGCGGTAAACGAAATCTTGAAACAAAAACCAGACTTGTGCGTTTCTGGTGTGAATCATGGTTCAAATTCTTCGATAAACGTTATTTATTCAGGAACGATGAGTGCTGCTGTCGAAGCTGGAATTGAAGGAATTCCTGCCATTGGATTTTCACTTTTAGACTACAATTGGAATGCCGATTTTGAGCAAATCAAACCTTTTATAAAGAAAATAGCGTTACAAGTTCTTGAAAACGGACTGACCGAAGGAACGGTTTTAAATGTTAACTTTCCGAAATTAAAAACAGAGGAAATAAAAGGAATAAAAATTTGCCGTCAAGCGAAAGCCATGTGGCAAGAAAAATTTGACAAGAGAATTACTCCTTTCGGAAAAGAATATTATTGGCTAACTGGCGAATTCGTTAATCAAGATAAAGGCGAAGATACCGATGAATGGGCTTTGGCAAATGATTATATTTCAATAGTTCCGGTGCAATTTGACTTGACTGCGCATCATACTATTCAAACATTAAATACTTGGGATTTATAAAAAATTAGCTACTAAACATGAAAAAAACAGACCTGATTATTGGTTTTCTAATTGGAATTGTATCCGCATTACTGGGAACATTCTTGTTTTTGACTCTTTTTACTAAATATAATTTATTTACAGATTTTCAAGCTATTAGGGCCGAACAAATTTTAGGAAAAGTAATTACACTTGGCGCAATTTTAAACATAATTGTGTTCTTTATTTTACTTCAAAAGAAAAAAGAATTGATGGCACGAGGAATTGTTTTAGCAACCATTACTCTGGCAATATTAACAATGTTTTTATAACTATGAAATATTATATTATTGCTGGCGAAGCATCAGGAGATTTGCACGGTTCCAATTTAATGAAGGCTTTGTACCGTGAGGATGCAACTGCTGATATTCGTTTTTGGGGTGGAGATTTAATGAAAAATGTAGGTGGAACTATGGTAAAACATTACCGTGAATTAGCCTTTATGGGATTTGCAGAAGTACTACAGAATTTGAAAACTATTTTAAACAACATCAAAATTTGTAAATCGGATATTGAACAATTTAATCCAGATGTAATTATTTTTATTGATTATCCCGGATTTAATATGCGAATTGCAAAATGGGCAAAAGAACGCGGTATTAAAACCCATTATTACATTTCGCCTCAAATTTGGGCTTGGAAAGAAAACAGAATCAAAGCTATTAAAAGAGATTTCGATAAATTGTATGTCATCCTACCCTTTGAAAAAGATTTTTACGAGAAAAAACATAATTTTCCAGTCGAATTTGTAGGACATCCTTTAATTGATGCAATCAATAGCCGAAAAATAATTGATTCTGAATTATTTAGAAAAGAAAATAATCTAGACAACAAGCCAATTATAGCCATTTTACCAGGAAGTAGAAAACAGGAAATTTCTAAAATGCTATCGGTAATGTTGAGCATTGTTTCAGATTTTCCCGATTATCAATTTGTAATTGCTGGTGCACCAAGCCAAGAATATTCCTTTTACGAACCATTTTTGAAAGGGAAAAACATTAAATTTATTGCTAACAAAACCTACGATTTGTTGAGTAATTCGTATGCTGCACTAGTAACATCGGGCACCGCAACATTAGAAACGGCACTTTTCAAAGTTCCCGAAGTGGTTTGTTATAAAGGTGGTTGGATTTCTTATCAAATTGCAAAAAGAATTATAACATTGAAATATATTTCACTTGTCAATTTAATTATGGATGAAGAAGTTGTAACCGAATTAATTCAAGACAACTGCACTTCGAAAACTATTAAAGCCGAGTTAACTAAAATTCTAGAGAAAAATCACAGACAATTTTTATTAAAAAAATACGACGATTTAGAACAAAAACTAGGCGGAATTGGAGCTAGCGAAAAAACTGCCAAACTTATAGTCGCTTCAATTAAATAATAAATTGAAAATCTTAGCGTTATTTTTAAGAAAAAAATCTATTGTTTTGAAGTACTTATTTTACCTATTCCTATTACTTATTTTGGTTACTTCTTGTAAATCAACATCGTCTGCAATTTCATCAACTAAAAAAGAAACTTCTAGAAATACAAGTAATTTGCGCAAGCAATTAGTAAACGATGCTTCCGATAAAGTAGGAATGCCTTACCGACTTGGTGGTATTACAAAAGCAGGATACGATTGTTCTGGATTGGTTTTTTCTACTTTTAAAGATCATGATATTAGCTTGCCAAGAACTTCAATTGATATGTCAAAAAAAGGTGAAATAATACAAAGTGACAATGCAAAAAAAGGTGATTTAATCTTTTTTAAAACCAATGGAAAAAGTCAAATAAATCATGTTGGTTTAATTGTTGAAGTACTTGATGATGAAATTATATTTGTTCATTCTTCTACACAACTCGGCGTTATAATTTCTTCTACAAAAGAAGCTTACTACAAGAAAAGTTTCGTGCAAATAAATCGAATTATCAATTAGACAATTGTAACTTTTGTTACTCTAAACCAATTATTTATAGTCTACCTTTGAGTAGATTTTAAATTTAAATCCATTTGATATGAAAAAAAATATGGGTAGTATTGATAAACTAGTTCGCTTAGTTTTAGCTGCAATTATGGTTATTCTTTATTTTAACGGAATAATTAGTGGCACTTTAGGCATTGTACTTGTTGGTTTGGCATTGGTTTTAGTAGTTACAAGTTTTGTAAGTTATTGTCCGCTTTATAGTCCTTTTGGGATAAACACTTGTCCTAAAGATAAATAATTCTTTTTTGTAGGAATTATACTTTTTTTCTATACTTTTATGATAATGAAAGTATTAAAATTTCCACTAATTAAAATTACAGGTTGTTTTGTATTTGGGATAATTGTTGCCCATAATACAAAACCGCCTTTTTTATTGATTTTGATTTTACTTTTGTTAGGAATTTCATTTTTGTTACTATCCTATTTCTTCTCATTAAAGAGTTTAAATCAAAAAACTTCCTTCGGAATCATTGCACTTTGCACTTCTTTTTTAATTGGAATTTTTACATTGGTTTGCAACAATCAAACTCTAAATTCCTTTCACTATATACATCATTTAACAGAAACTGACAAAGACCATTCATCGGAAATAATTATAAAAGAAAAGCTTAAAAATACCATTAATAACGACCGTTATGTGGCAAAAATTGCTAGTCTAGACGGCAAGAAAAGTTATGGAAACATCATTCTAAACATTAGAAAAGACAGTGTTTTACCAACTATTGAAATGGGTTCACATCTTAAAGTGATGGGTTCATTTTATTTGAATAGAAAACCAAACAATCCAAATCAGTTTGACTATGGTAAATATCTAGAAAATCAACAAATTTATGCTCAAATATATGCTGATGCAAGCAACATTCAAATTAGTCCAATTGTTGACAAAACAGTTTCTTACTATGCTAGTAAACTTAGAAATAAAATTATTCGGAATTTAGAGAAAAATCATTTCAG
>NZ_JAYWFT010000013.1:0-2672 GCF_043778725.1 Flavobacterium sp.
CATAGATTTAAAAGGAAGCTTAAGATACAACCCAAGCTCAGACAAGTTCGAAGGTTTCAACGGAATACAATGGACACCACTACATTAAGTAATAAAATTAAAACTACTCAATCAACTCAATGCCTGCCATATAACATAAAAAACAGTAACCGCTAAAACTTAATTTAATAAACAAAACTTAAGAACAACAACAAGTACAAAAAAAATGAATTTTAAATGCTCTCAATTATGAAAAAAATAAGTAAAATAATAGCTACAATTCTATTCCTATATAGTAATGTAGGTAACGCACAAGTAGGAATTGCAACAACAACACCAGATCCGTCTTCAATACTTGATGTTGTCTCATCAACTCAAGGTTTCTTACAACCACGAATGACCACTAGCCAAAGAATAGGTATTCCAACACCTGCGGCTGGTTTACAAGTATACGACACTACAACAAACACAAATTGGTATTTTAATGGAACAGTATGGATTCAAAGCGCAACAACTGCATCGGTAACAGCAAGCAATGGCTTAACAGCAACAAGTGGCGATGTAAAATTAGGTGGTGTTTTAACACAACCTACAACCATTTCAGGTCTTACCGCAACTAACAAAATCAATATATTAGGCACAGGAATAGATGCTTTTAATGTAGGTAACAATGCACTTTCGATAGATGCCACGAATGGAAGAGTAGGTATTGGCATTACTACTCCATCAACAAATCTTGATGTCAATGGTCAAATAAAAATTTCTGGAGGTTCTCCTGCCGCAGGTAAAGTTCTAGTATCCGATGCGGTCGGTCTTGCAACATGGATTGCACCAACAGCTATTGGAGCTGGAGATAATCTTGGAAATCATACAGCTACAACAACCGTTGATCTCAACAATAACTATATAGCTAACGGTAGGTTTGTAGTGCAAAATGCAGTTGATGGTGGAAGTTCAAGAGGAATATTTATGTGGACTCCTACAGACACAAATTGGGGTATTTACATGGCACAGCCAGGCGTAGGGAGATCATTGTCAAATGGCAATGCAGTTGCTGGCGCGGGTTTCAACACACACTCTTTACGTTTTAGAACAAGTAATTCAGTTTTTCAAGGTGTTATTTTTGAAAATCGATTAGAAGAACTCAATATGAGTATTCGTGGTAATGATGGTTTAATTTACATGAGAGGAGATGTAGGTATTGGAACGTTAACACCTGCTGCAAAATTACACATAAATAACAGTACGCAAATAGCCAATACTGTTGGAGCCAGTCAGGATATTGTAACAATTCAAACAAATGTAGGTAATAATTCATTCTTAAAAACACAGCAAAGAAGACATACAACTGGATCAGATTGGAATGGCACAAATGTTCGTATGCAAAGAGCTGTTG
Source organism: Flavobacterium sp. (assembly GCF_043778725.1). Lineage (GTDB taxonomy): Bacteria > Bacteroidota > Bacteroidia > Flavobacteriales > Flavobacteriaceae > Flavobacterium. The sequence continues at coordinate 1,376 of NZ_JAYWFT010000013.1, forward strand.
ATGCAACTAATATGGGATTCATAGATTACGGTATAGATGGCAATACTGGTGATTTGGGCTTAGGTTTCGGGAGTAATAACACTACTAATATGGTTTTAACTTCTACAGGAAATCTAGGTATTGGCACCTCTACACCATCTAATAAATTAGATATAAACGGTACAGCAAGAATAAGATCAACAGCAGCAGGCACAGCAACAGATGATGTTCTAACAGTAGATCCAACAGGAGTAATTCGTAAAATAACAAGAACAAGCATAAATAATAGTGCAGATTTACGTCTTATAGGATCCGGAAATCACATTACCAGTGATGCTGGTATTTCTAGTAATGGAAGTTCAGTAGGATCTGGAACTAACAATATAGCTATGGGATTAAATTCTTTAAATCTAAACAACTCAGGCTTTTCAAATATTGCTGTAGGAACAGAAAGCCTTCATAGCAATCTAAATGGAAGTTATAACGTGGCAACAGGTGTCAATTCATTATATGATGTAACAACAGGAAGTTATAATATTGCTGTCGGATCATTTTCAGGTGTAGGCCTAACAACAGGAAACAACAATACAATTTTAGGCTCTTTTGTATCAGTACCACCCAACATGACCAACAATATAATCATAGCAGATGGCGACGGAAACCAAAGAATAAATGTAATTACTAACGGTTTTGTAGGTGTAAACACAAATGTACCAACATTTCAATTATCAGTTAATGGAACCGCTGGTAAAACAGGTGGTGGTGCTTGGGCAGCATTTTCTGACATAAGAGTTAAAAAAAACATACTCGACTATTCTAAAGGACTAAGTGAAATATTAAAAATAAGACCCGTAACATTTGAATACAATGGCAAAGCGGCAAACAAAGCTGACGGAAAAGTATATGTAGGTGTAATTGCACAAGAAATAGAAAAAATATTACCAACAACAGTTACCAAAATAAAAACAGAAGAGTTTGATGATTTAAGACAATACGATAGTTCTGAACTTATTTATACGCTTATCAATGCAGTAAAAGAATTGAAAAAAGAAATAGATGTTCTAAAAGAACAAATAAGTAAAAACTAAGACAGGTAAAAAATGCATAATAATATCCAAACCGTCAGTTCAAATGTTTTTTGTGAAGTGAAACGCAACAAAAAATGTATCGAGAACAACAAATTAAACCACTTCAAACAATGAAAAAACAAATGAAAAAACAAATGAAAAATTAAACAATGCAGCTTAAAATCTAAATTAAAACCACTTAATTTACTTTCAAGAATAGCTGTTACTCCAAAATTAGTAGCCGTTTTATT
>NZ_JAYWFT010000014.1:0-17973 GCF_043778725.1 Flavobacterium sp.
CAGACGGAAGTGTCTATCACTTGAATCTGAAACCCGAACATATTGCACACGACATTATCTTTGTTGGTGATCAAAATCGGGTGGAAAAAATTACTAAAAACTTCGATTCGATTGAGTTTTCGCAACAAAAACGCGAGTTTAAAACGCAAACCGGAATGTACAAAGGAAAAAGAATTACGGTGATGTCAACCGGAATTGGTCCAGATAATATTGATATTGTCATGAACGAACTGGATGCGTTGGTAAATATCGATTTGGAAACTAGACAACTCAAAGAGACGTTGACTTCGTTGAATATTATTCGCATTGGAACTTCGGGATCGTTGCAAGAAGATATTCCATGTGATAGTTTTGTGATGTCTAAATTCGGATTGGGATTGGACAACATGCTTCGCTCCTATTTGATTGATGAAGTTTCGAATATCGAAATGGAAGATTCGTTTGTAAAGCACACCAATTGGGATTTACGAAAAGGAAAACCGTATGTAATTTCGTGTTCAGAAAAGTTAGAAAAAATCATTGAAAGCGATAAAATGCACAAAGGAATTACGGCAACGGCTGGTGGATTTTATGGTCCGCAAGGTCGCGTGTTGCGACTGAATATTCAAGACGAAGAACTGAATTCTAAAATGGATAATTTTGAATTTGAAGAAAACAGAATCACCAATCTCGAAATGGAAACTGGAGCAATTTATGGTTTGGGTAAATTAATGGGTCATGAGTGTTTATCGCTAAATGCTATCATTGCTAATCGTGCAAGTGGTACTTTCAGTGAAGATCCTTATAAAGCTGTTGATGAGTTGATTGCTTATACTTTAGATAAATTATCTACATAATAAAATTACGTATGAATTTGGAATACTGATTTAAGAAATTTGAGAAATCATAGAAATTTTTTAAATTATTCTAATTTCTCTAATCTGTGTTCAAAAAATAATAAAAATGACTTTTAGATACGCAAGACATACCAATAATTTAGAGCAATTAAAGTCTTTTTACATTGATGTATTGAGTTTAGAATTGCTTGGTAGTTTTGAAAATCATGATGGTTATGATGGCGTTTTTATTGGAAAACAAGAGGAGAATTGGCATTTAGAATTCACGCAGTCTGATGAAATTGCCCATCATACTTTTGATGAAGATGATCTTTTGGTTTTTTATCCGAATAGCAAATTGGAATTTGAATTGCTTCAAGAAAAATTAGAACACCATTCGGTTGTATTTATGCAATCTAAAAATCCGTATTGGAATGAAAATGGTATTCAGTTTTTAGATCCTGATGGATTTCGAATTGTGGTTTCGCACTTGAGGATTAACTAAAGTTAAATTATGGAACACTGATTTGAGAAATTAGAGAAATTTTTAAATTATTTTAATTTCTCCAATCTGTGTTAAAAAAAATAAAAAAATGAATTTAGTATTAGAAACAGAACGTCTTATTTTTCGTCCGTTGGAGTTATCGGATGCTGAAGCTATGTTTGCAATGGATAACAATCCGATTGTACATAAATATTTGTGGCAAACTCCAACTCAAACTATTGAAGAAACCATCAAAATAATTGAAATGGTTCAAAAGCAATATGTTGACAACAACATTGGTCGATTTGCAACAATTCTAAAAGAAACCAACGAATTTATTGGCTGGACAGGAATCAAACTTGTCAACGATCATGTAGAAAACGGAAACACCAATTTCTATGATTACGGTTATCGTTTGAATGAGAAATTCTGGAATAAAGGTTACGCGATAGAAGCTTCGTTAATGTGGTTGGAATATGGTTTCAATCAAATGAAAATTGACAAAATGAACGCGTACACGCATGCGGAAAACGGTGCTTCGAATCATATTCTACAAAAAGTAGGCATGAAATTCATGGAAGATTATCCAGACAAAGATGGTGTACTTTGGAAATGGTGGCAAATGGAGAATGGATTTTTAGATTGTTAGATTTTTTTAGATTCTTGGATAGCTGGACTAGTTGTCAATAATCAAAATCACCTATTCTAAAAAAATCATTTGAAAACATTTAAAGAATGAAATATTTTAATTCAAAATGAAAAAATTATCTATAATAGTAATCGTCTTTTTATTTCTTACTGAGAATGGTTTTTCGCAAGCAAATGATACAGAAGCTTTACTTTATAATATAAGTTTTGGCGGATTGTTTGGTACTATTGGTGGGATGATTAATAAGAAACCAAATGAAAAAATGGGAAAGGTTATTCTGAAAGGATTTACTCAAGGCTCGTTAGGTGGTTATTTAAGTTTTGAAAGCAAAAGAGTTTTAAGACTAGCACAAGAAAACGAAGACTGGAAATTAATCTGGACTGCTAAACTATTAAATGCCGGTGGCACATCAATAAAAGAAAATGCAGCTTTAAATGAAAATTTTTGGAATAAATGGCACTTAAATATTGGTTTTAATAGAATAGAATTTGAAACAAAAAATAAATTTAAAGTTAATTATAAGATCATGCCAGTAGCTTTTGTTTACAATACAGTGGCCTTCGCACAAGCAAAATTTGATTTTAAAAATTCCATTCAAACTGGAGAATTTATTTTCAAAAGTAGCGATAGTAGACTCTATGAAGCTGGTACAAGAGGCGCTACTTTTCCAGGAACTATAGTTTTGAGAAATGATGGAAATAACTACAAAACAATAACCCACGAAATCGTTCACCTATACCAATCTAATGATTTTTCAATTGTAAATACATATTTCGTAAAACCAGTAAAATCATTAGAAAATAAATCTAGTTTTTTTAATAAAACATATAAGTATGTTTATTATGATTTTCATTATTTGCCGTTACGACTAGCCTATAACTATGAAACAAAAAATGCAAATAACTATTTTAATAACCATTTTGAACATGAAGCTGGATATTTTTCCAACACTTTAAAATAGCTTATAATTTATCACAATACACTGTAAATTCGACGATCTAATAATCTAATAACCCAAAATGAAACATATAAAAATAGCTGGTGTTCCAGAACATTTCAATTTACCTTGGCATTTGTGTATTGAGAATGGAGAATTTGATGCTGTTGGAATTGATTTACAATGGACCGATGTTCCAGAAGGCACAGGAAAAATGTGTCAAATGCTTCGTGATGGCGAAACGGATATTGCAGTAATTTTGTCGGAAGGAATTGTAAAAGATATTGTGGGTGGAAATCCGAGTAAAATTGTTCAAGTTTATGTTGAAAGTCCGCTTGTTTGGGGAATTCACGTTGGCGCACAATCCAACTATAAAACTTTAAGAGATTTAGAAAACACTACTGTTGCTATTTCGCGATTGGGTTCTGGTTCGCAATTAATGGCGTATGTGAATGCTAATAATGAGGGTTGGAATACCAATAATTTGAAATTTGAAATTGTAAATACCATTGATGGCGCAGTAGAAAGTTTATCGAAAGGTACTGCTGATTATTTTATGTGGGAAAAATTCATGACCAAACCCTTGGTTGACAAAGGTATTTTTAGAAAAGTATCCGATTGTCCTACTCCTTGGCCTTGTTTTGTGATTGCAGTTCGTGACGAGGTTTTAAAAAAACATCCAAACACTATTGCACAAATTCTTGAAATCATTAATATAAAGACCGAAAGTTTTAAAGAAATCACCAATATTGATGCTGTTTTATCTCGAAAATACCATCAAAAAATTGAAGATATTCAAGAATGGCTTTCCATTACCGAATGGTCGCAAAGTCAATTACCAAAAGAAATGTTAAACAAAATTCAAAATCAACTATTTGACCTTAAAATTATAGAGAAAAAAGGTACTTTTGCTGAAATTGTAAAAGCTTTATAGCCTATTGCATTTTCTTAAATAATGATAGAAAAAACAAAACTTTATTATCTATACCTCAAAAACAAACTCACGGTTAAAAAACCATGGGATATGATAATTATTTTTGTTCTTAATGTATTGATTACCATTCCGATATTCTTGATTATTCATCAAAATATTATTGAATTAAGTTGGTCATTTCATATTGATAGAGTGTTGCTTTTTATACTTTTGATAGTTGCTATACAGCTCATTCTTAGAGCTATACGGCGAGTTACTTTAATCTCTGTTTTTTTATATTTAATAGCTTTGGTTTATGGTACAGCTTTTGGTGGATATGGATTTCAAAGTGTTTTTGAAGACTATCAATCAATGTTGTACACCATGTATAACGATCCTTATCCTCAGGATATTATTGTAGATAAATTACTTCCTTTTCCTAACAAGGGTAAAATTTTGGATGCTATAGATTTTGAAAATCCAAAAGTTAGAAATTTTGCTATTATGTCTGTAAATAAGTATTTTAAAGGTGTAAAAGGCTACAATGATTATTTTACAATAATTCAGTGTTTTGCAGTTTTTAAGGAAATAAACGGAAATTGGAATTATGTAAGTGATCCCAAAGGTCATGAATATATTGCAAAAGCTAGCGAATCTGTACTGTATTTGTCTGGTGATTGTGATGATCATTCTATTTTAATGGCTGCTTGTGTAAAATCTATTGGAGGTACTCCAAGGCTAATTCACACCGACGGACATATTTATCCCGAAATACTAATAGGAAGTAAATCTGATTTAGAAACGATAAATTTTCTAATTAAAAAAACACTTTTTCCTAAAGAAAGTAAGGGTAAAGCAATTAACTACCACATTGATGAAAGAGGAAATATTTGGCTAAACCTAGATTATACTGCTAAATATCCTGGTGGACCTTTTATGAACGAAGAAATTTTAAGTGCCTTAACTATTAATTAATTTTTCAATTACATCAAATAAAACACTACATTAGCTATTTAAATCCCATCTTTTATGAAGAAAATTGTTATCTTATTTTTATTTGGAACTTTATACCTCAATGCGCAAGATAAAGTAAGTGCTATTGATTCTAAAAAAAATGAATTTAGAGTAGATGTGCTTTCGGCAATTGCTTATGGTAAATTTAGTATAAGTTATGAGCGTTTTTTAGCTAAGGATTTTTCGGTTGGAATAAATTCTAATTTTTCAAACAGTACTAAAATTGAAGATGAATTTAATGATGGCTTTAGAAACAACTTGCCCAAATATGAATTTAATCCTTACGTAAGATATGCACTCTCCAAGAGTAAGTCACGTTATTATTTTGTAGAAGCTTTTGCCTCTGCAAATGGTGGCGATTATAAAGAAATTGTAAGAGCAATAGACGCAAATGGCACCGGATATTACACCATTCAAAAATCAAAATATACCGATTTCGGACTTGGTGGTAGTTTGGGATATAAAATGTATATAAAAGAGGCATTTGCTATAGAATTTATAGTAGGATTTGGATCAAATTTGACAAACAGAGACAAAAGTCCCGATGTGATTTCTAGAGTTGGTATTAATTTGGGTTACAGATTTTAATTTTAATTGACATGAAAATATTTAAAATAACTTTCCTTGCAGCGTTGGTACTACTCGTTTTTACTGGATGCGACACTAATGATGATGATTTTTACAATTCAGAATACATTACAATTCCTAATTTAGTTCAAATTCAAACACAAGCTACATATAATGTAGGTGACTATTTGTATGTAAATGCTAGCATAAACAGATTGCAGACAGAAGCTGGACAAACAACCCAGTTGGATATTAGAAAAACAACTAATAATGCACCATCGTTTAGTTTTTCTTATATGTTGGAGAAAAAAGTAAATGCAGATTGGATATTGGTAGATGCCAATTTATCTACTATTGATTTAGATAATGGTCAATTTGAAAGTGGTAGTTTTTATAATGCTACAGCAGTTTTTGACACGCAGTCTGATTCGTACGAATTTTTAAATGGTGTAAAACTAACCACTACTGGACAATACAGATTGAGTTTTGGCTACAATAGTAGTTCGACAAATTTAGTTGAAATGAGGTCTAACAGTGTAAATGGAGCTATATTTTTAAATTTGCTAACCACAACCAATAATTTGGATGCAGATGGGTTTTATAATTTTACTGTGAATTAAAAAACACTTTTTTTGATTTGTTTTACCAATCAATTTCAGTGGAATTTTTCTGTTTAAGAAATTTATTAGTTTCAATAAAATGATTGTTTCCAAACCATTTTTTGTGGGAATGAGCAAAAGAAGGATGACCACATTCTAACACCAAATGCTTTTGTTTATCGATATACATCCCTTTTTTATGAGCAAAACTACCCCAAAGTAAGAAAACTATATGTTCTTTTTCACTAGAAATTTTCTGAATTACGGCATCTGTAAAAATATTCCATTTTAAGTGTTTATGACTGTTTGCATTATCTTTTCTAACCGTTAATCCGGCATTTAAAAGTAAAATCCCTTGTTGTGCCCAACGTTCCAAATTGCCCGAAGTAGGAAAAAAAAGGCGTTCATATTCGGTATTAATTTCAGTAAAAATATTTTTTAGTGACGGTGGAATTTTAACTCCGTCATTTACAGAAAAACACAATCCATTGGCTTCACCGTCACCATGATATGGATCTTGACCAATAATTACCACTTTTACATCATCAAAAGAACATTTTTCAAATGCATTAAAAATCATCTTTTTAGGAGGAAAACAAGAGAAATTAGCATATTCTTCATTGACAAGTTTCATTAAATCAAGGAAATAAGGTTTTTCAAATTCTAGAGATAATTGCTTTTGCCAGGAACTGTCTTGTATGAACATATCATAAATTTTTATCAAAAATATAAAAATCTATTGCAATAAGCCACAGTTACTTTGTAACTTTGAATCAAGATACTATACACATGATTTCTATAACAGAAAAAACGCTTCAAGATTTAGAATTTAATACGGTTTTACAAACTATTTCCGATGGATGTAATACCGATTTAGGAAAACAAAAAGCACTAGAAATAATTCCTTTTAAAGAAAAAAACACGTTGATGGATGCCTTGTTGCATACCTCAGAATATGTTTCTTCCTATTCTAATAATAATGCGATTCCCAATCACGGATTTGAAAACATCAATAACGAAATACGGTTTTTAGCAATTGAAGACAGTCAGCTAGAGGTTTCAGGATTTAGAAAAATTGCTTCTTTATCAGAAACATCCAATTTCTTACTTCTTTTTCTGAAAAAATTTATTGACTATTATCCAAAACTTAACGAAAAGGCATCCCAAGTTCAAGTTACTAAAGATATTATAAAATACATTGATGAAGTTATTGACAAATATGGTGAAATTCGTGATAACGCTTCACCCGATTTATTAAATATTCGCCGTGATATAAATGCGGTTCGAGGTAAAGTAAACCAGAGTTTCGGTATGGCAATGAGCCAATACAATGCTTTGGGATATCTAGATGATATTAAGGAAAGTTTTGTAGAAAACCGAAGAGTTTTAGCTGTTTTAGCGATGTATCGTAGAAAGGTGAAAGGTTCCATTTTGGGAAGTTCCAAAACTGGAAGTATTGCTTACATTGAACCCGAAGCTACTTTAAATTATTCGAGAGAATTAAAAAATCTTGAATATGAAGAAAAAGAAGAAGTTACTAGGATTTTAAAGCAATTAACAACAGATATTAGACCTTTTTTAAATTTGATTATTCAATATCAAGAATTTCTAAGTGATATAGATGTAATTGCTTCTAAGGCTAAATATGCCAATAAAATCAACGGAATCTTGCCTGCAATCAATAATGAAAAAAGGTTGTTTTTTAGAGATGCCTTCCATCCTATTCTTTATTTAAATAATAAAAATAAAAATGAAATTACGCATCCTCAAACAATAGAACTGAATCCAGAAAGCAGCATTATTGTTATTTCTGGACCTAATGCTGGAGGAAAAACGATATCATTAAAAACGGTTGGATTGCTGCAATTGATGTTGCAAAGTGGCATTTTAATTCCGGTTCATGAACGCAGCGAAACCTTTTTATTTGACAGAATTTTAACTGATATTGGCGACAATCAATCAATTGAAAATCATCTTAGCACCTACAGTTATCGATTAAAGAACATGAACTACTTTTTAAAAAAATGTAATTCTAAAACATTATTTTTAATTGATGAATTTGGTACAGGTTCCGATCCTGATTTGGGTGGTGCTTTGGCAGAAGTATTTCTGGAAGAATTCTATCACAGAGATGCTTTTGGGATAATTACAACGCATTATACCAACTTGAAGATATTGGCTAATGAACTGCCAAATGCAACCAATGCCAATATGTTGTTTGACGAACGTACGCTAGAGCCTTTGTATAAATTGCATCTTGGTCAAGCAGGAAGTTCGTTTACATTTGAAGTAGCACAGAAAAACGGAATTCCATTTGGATTAATAAATCGTGCCAAAAAGAAAATTGAAGGTGGAAAAGTACGTTTTGACAAAACTATTGCAACGCTACAAAAAGAACGCTCCAAGATGGAAAAAACTTCGCTAAACTTAAAAGAAGAAGAATCTAAAGCAAGAGAAGAAGGCAAAAAAATGGAAAGCATTAATGCTAAAATTAAAGAAAAGTTAGAACGTTACCAAGAATTGTATGATTCCAATCAACGACTAATTTATATGGGACAAAAAGTAGATGAGATTTCTGAAAAATACTTCAATAATAAAGATAAAAAATTATTAATTGGCGAGCTTTTAAAAATTGTAGAAATAGAAAATTCAAAACGCAAGAAAGCTTCCGCCAAAGAAATTAAAGAAAAGCAAGTTATTCAAAAACAAGTAGTTGAAGAAGTAAATGTAAAGGTTGAAGAAATTCGAAAAGAAAAGAAAGATAAAAAACTTAAAGCAAACTTGGTTGTTGAAAAACCAAAAATAGCACTTAAAATTGGTGATAGAGTTAGAATGTTTGATGGAAAAGCAATAGGAACAATAGATGTTATTGAAAAGAACAAAGCTACTGTAAATTATGGTGTTTTTACTTCTAAGATAAGCTTAGAAGCATTAGAATTTGTTGAAAGACCAAAATAATATGAAAGATTTACCAAAAGATAAAAAAATAGTACTTTTTGATGGCGTTTGTAATCTTTGTGATTCCTCAATACAATTAATTATAAGGCACGATAAAAAAGATGTTTTTAGATTTGTAGCGTTACAATCTGAGCTTGGAAAAAAAATCACTTCTTATATTGGAATTGACACCAACCTTGTTGATAGCATTATTTTATACGAACCAGGAGTTGCTTATTATCAAAAAGCTGAAGCAGCCTTACGAATTGCAAAAGAAATGAGCGGATGGTATTCAATTCTCGGAAAGTTCAGTTTTCTTGGAAAATATTTGAATTTTGGATATGATTTTATTGCAAAAAATCGTTACAAATGGTATGGTAAAAAAGAAAGTTGCCTTATACCTACTCAAGAGTTGAAAGCTAAGTTTTTATAGCATGACAATTATCATATTTGTTTTGAGTTAATTACTATAATTTTGGTTAACTTAAACAATAGAAATTATGAATAAATTATTTCTTCCATTATATTCATGGAATAATGGAGCTTTCATCATGATAGTAATATTTGCACTAGTTATTATAGGATTAATAGGAGCACTATTTTTAATGATGGGAAGTGGTAAAAACAAAAAAGACTAAGCATTGCTTAGTCTTTTCTATATTTATAAAGGATGTAAATTTACTCTTTAACTATTTTTTTAGTTACGCTTCCTTGTTCAGAAACTATTTTCATTAGATAAATACCTTGAGATAATTCAGAAATATTTATTTGAGATTCGTTAACTCCGTTAGCATTGATGTTTTTTACAGTTCTTCCGTTTATATCCGTTATTTGAATATTGTTTATAGCAATATCATTAGAAGATACGGTAACTATTCCAGATGTTGGATTAGGATAGACACTGAATTTAGAATTTAAAAATTCATTTGTGCTTAAAACAGACGTGAAGTTAATCGTATCTAAACGTAAAGTTGCAACAGCAGTTGTTGCAGCTGAAATATCGTTGAAAGCAAAATAATAAATACCTGTTGAAGGTGCAACATATGCAGTTGTTGTTTGTTGAGCATAAGTACTTGCAAGTAAAGCTGTATTAGACCAAATAACCGAAGTTTGAGCTGCAGAAGTGTTATTGTTTCCAACAGTCAATCTAAAACTTCTTGCTGAAGCACAACGAACCCAGAAAGAAGTTGTTACCGATTCACCAGCTGTTAAAAAAATTGGGGCAGAATATATCCAATTATTTACTGCTCCTGTAGTTGCTGTGTTGAAAATCCAATAAAAAGATGGAGATTGAGAATTTGCAGCATTTGCTATAACACTAAGTCCATATCCTCCAACGCCATTTCCACTTGTAGTCCAACCAGCAAGCTGACCATTATTGTCAAAACCATTTGCATAAGGACATGTTTTTGCTAAAGAAAAAGTTTGAACTGCAGAAGCAGTACTTGAAGTAGTTGCATCACATTTGCTTTTCACATAATAATCATAGTTAGCAGAAGCTGTTAAACCAGAAATACTAATTGAATTTGTAGGTGTTAATAAAACTGTACCTGAACCTGGTGTAAATCCTAGAGCACCATATTCAACTTCATATTGTGCAGGAGAACTAACTGATGCAGTCCAGTTTAAAGTAACTGAAGTTGTAGTAATATTGGTTGGTTTAGAAAAAGTATAAACTTTATTACATGGAATGCTTGTAAAAGTTAAGTCAAAATTAAATCCAGCAGACAGCCAATAGTTATCCCATTGGATATAGTAAGTTGTTCCTGGTGCAACTGGAAAAGATATTGTAGACAAATAATTAGTTGCAGATACATCATCATTAGAAGCAAGACATGTTAATGACCCACAAGTTCCTGTAAAAACAGAAACCTTAGTATCATTACTGTTTGGAGCAACATTCGCAGCTAAATCTGAAGAAATAACAACCTCTCCCGATGTTGTTGGGGTGAATGAATACCATAATCCATTAATTGGACCTGTTCCAGTATTATCAAAGGTGTGAGTATAACACCCACTAACAAAAACTCCTGTTATTGCAGGCGCAGTTGTTGTACCATTAGCAGTAATTGGAATTGCAGTTGCGCACTCGTCTTGTGCAAAAGTCGACAAACTTGAGAACGTCAATAATAAAAGTAATAATTTTTTCATAAAATGTAGTTTTTAGATTTTAACGTCAAATATAATACATATATGTTTATCAAATTATATAATTATTAAATTTAAGTGTTAAAAAAGCAATTAATGTAGGCGATAAATTAAATAACATTGCTTTATAATTCTTTTTCATCTGCAAGTTCGCCTTCCATTTTACTTACAACTGCTGTTGCTATACTGTTCCCAACAACATTTGTGGCACTTCTTCCCATGTCTAATATTGGATCAATACCTAGTAATAATGCAATGCCAACTTCTGGAATTTTAAAACTTGCCAATGTACCAGCAATAACAACTAATGATGCTCTTGGTACTCCAGCTATACCTTTACTTGTTAACATTAAAACCAATAACATTGATATTTGTGTCTCTATTGGAAGATGAATACCATAGGATTGTGCTATAAATATTGATGCAAAAGTCATGTACATCATACTACCATCCAAATTGAAAGAATATCCCAACGGCAATACAAAACTTGTTATTTTATTACTGCACCCAAATCGCTCCAACTCTAACATAGTTTTAGGAAAAGCTGCTTCAGAGCTACTAGTGCTAAAGGCTAATAGAATTGGGTCTTTAATTCTTTTTAATAACGTTATAATTCTTTTTTTGATAAATAGTGATCCTGCTAGAATTAAAACCAACCATAAAATAAGTAATCCAAAATAGAATTCTGATATGAAAATTGCATACGTAGTTAATATTCCAATTCCTTGTTTTGCAATTACAACTACCATAGCACCAAATACTGCGTACGGAGCAAAATTCATTATAAATCCTGTTAATTTTAGAATTATATGAGATATATCGTCTAATGCTTTTATTATTTTTTGACTTTTTTCACCAATCGCGGCAGCAGAAATCCCAAAAAATATTGAAAATATTACAATTTGTAAAATTTCGTTATTGGCCATAGATTCTATAAAACTTTTAGGGAAAACATGTGTCACAAAATCTTTAACAGAAAGTGCTGCTTTGTCAATTCCTGTGCTTTGACTGTCTAGTGGCAAAGGTAAATTCATTGCTTCACCTGGTTTAAAAATATTAACCAAAATCATTCCTAAAACCAAACTCATAAGTGAAGCAGAAACAAACCATAGCATTGTTTTTCCTCCTATTCTTCCTACTGTTTTAATATCACCCAATTTTGCAATACCTACAACAAGCGTAGTAAATACAAGTGGTGCAACAATCATTTTTATCAATCTTAGAAAAATATCTGCAATAATAGCAAACCACTGCAATTTTTTATCTCTATCCGATGTGATAGCTGCTTGCTTATTCTCTGAGAATGTTTTAATACTTTTTAAATCGGAAAATGTTTTACTCAAAGTATCTTTTTTAGGAACTTTTAGTAATAATTGCAACTTACTTAACGTATCATCAATTTTAATAATTGTTTTATAATTTGACTCATAAACAGCCGGATTACTATTTATTGATTTTAATTTTGCCTCTTTATCATTTTCAAATAAAGAAATTGAATTGGCAATTGCTTTGTATCTTGATGTTGTAGTATCTGGTAAATATAATTTTATTGAGTTATTGTATTTAGAGACATTTTTACTGTAAAAATCAATTTTTGTATTTTCATCATTTACATAATATTTGTTTAATACAAATCCTAATACAATACCTATAATTAATGCAATAAAGATATTTCTAGTTAAATTCGATTTTTTGGTTTCCATTGAATGATTTGTGTTTATACTATTTTGTATTTAGAATGCTAAAAAAGTGATTAAAATAAAACTATCTAATAATAATTGCTATTAAAATATAGGATTATAAGTTTTGTTAATCAAATAAAAATCGGCTAGAACTATTGCTGCCATTGCTTCTACAATTGGAACTGCTCTAGGAACAACGCATGGATCATGTCTTCCTTTACCCTGTTGTTCTTCAATTGTATTTTTATTAGTCAATACTTCTTGCTTTTGAATTAATGTTGCAACTGGCTTAAATGCAACTCTAAAATAAATATCCATTCCGTTGGATATTCCGCCTTGAATTCCGCCAGAAAGATTAGATTTTGTTGTTCCATCTTCATTGTACAAATCATTATGTTCGCTTCCTTTCATTCGTGCGCCACAAAATCCGCTACCAAATTCAAATCCTTTTACAGCATTTATTGACAACATTGCTTTTCCTAATTCGGCATGTAATTTATCAAAAACTGGTTCGCCTAATCCAATCGGTACATTTTGTAAAACACAAGTAATTGTACCGCCAACTGTATCGCCTTGTTTCTTAATTTCTTTAATGTAAGTTTCCATCTTGGCAGCAGATTCAATGTCTGGACAACGAACAGAATTACTTTCGGTTAAAGAAAAATCTAAATCTTGGTAAGGTTTATCAATAAAAATTGATCCAACAGAAGATACAAATGCATTGATTTTTATATCTTTTAAAATTTGTTTTGCAACAGCGCCAGCAACTACTCTACTTGCCGTTTCACGAGCAGAACTTCTTCCGCCACCGCGATAATCACGAATTCCGTATTTTTTTTCATAGACATAATCGGCATGACTAGGACGATACGAATCTTTTATATGAGAATAATCATCCGATTTTTGATTGGTATTTGGAATAATAAATCCTATTGGTGTTCCTGTTGTTTTTCCTTCAAAAATTCCTGATAGAAATTGCACATCATCTTCCTCTTTTCTTTGTGTCACTATTGCAGATTGTCCCGGTTTTCTTCGTTGCATTTCCTGTTGAATAGCGTTAAGATTTAGTTCTATTCCAGCAGGACAACCATCAATAATTCCGCCCAAAGCATCTCCATGTGATTCACCAAAAGTTGTAATTCTAAAAAGTGTTCCGTAACTATTTCCTGCCATTATATTTTGTTTTGAACAAATATAGTTTTTTAGTTTAAAATTTAAAAGTTTTAAACACTATTTGAAACATTGGCATTTCTTAACATTAGGTTTCACTTTAAGTAATATTGTCTATGTTAATTTGTAAAACTTCAAATTATGAAAAAAAGAAAAGTAGAAATAGTTGTTATATCAGATGTGCATCTAGGAACTTACGGTTGTCATGCCAAAGAATTATTAGATTATTTAACTACAATAAAACCAAAAACTTTGATATTAAATGGCGATATCATAGATATTTGGCAATTTAGAAAATCTTACTTTCCTAAATCTCATTTAAAAGTCATCAAAAAAATAATTGACTTGGCGTCTAAAGGTACCAAAGTACATTATATAACAGGAAATCATGATGAAATGCTTCGAAAGTTTAGCGATACCCACATGGGAAATTTCACCTTATCGGATAAATTAGTCTTAGAGTTTGATAATAAAAAGGCATGGATTTTTCATGGTGATGTTTTTGATGCTTCTGTGCAACATTCCAAGTGGATTGCTAAACTTGGTGGTTGGGGTTACGATATGCTAATTGTAATTAACAGATTAGTAAATTGGTTTTTAGAAAAACTCGGGAAAGAACCGTACTCGTTTTCCAAAAAAATTAAATCTAGTGTTAAAAATGCAATAAAATTCATTTCAGATTTTGAAGTCACGGCAACCGATTTAGCTATAGAAAACGGATATGATTATGTTATCTGCGGACACATTCACGAACCTAAGATTATTGAAAAAGAGAATAAAAAAGGGAAAACACTTTATTTAAACTCTGGTGATTGGGTAGAAAATCTTACTGCACTTGAATATAATCATAAAATATGGAAACTATATAAATATGAAAAAAACAATGTTGTTGAAGAAAATTTGTTTGAAATGGAAGAAAAATTGGGCGAATATCTAATTGCACCATTAATTTTCAATAAAAAATAATTTTTTTATTATATTAGCAGTCAAACAAATAATAAAAAAATGAAAACCAAATTATTACTAGCCTCTTTGTTTATGGTGTTTCTAACATCTTGTTCCAATGATGAAACTGCAACAGCCGAAGATAATTCTGTTGCTACCAGTTTTTTACCCTTAAAAAATAGTAACTATTGGACTTACAGAATAAGCAATCAAGGAACTGTAACTAGAGATTCATTGTATGTTGCCAACGATACAATAATCAATACTATAACTTACAAAAAAATGAAGACACGAACCGTACCCAATGGTTTTTTCTCTTCAACTTTAAGAAATAATGGCGTTAAAATTGATGGTTCTAAACTTGTAATGACTGGCGATTTTAATTTAAATTTCGGATTAACATCACCCATAAGTTTAAGTCTAGTTGACTTTATATTCTTTAAGGAAAATGCAGTTACTAATGATTTATTAAGTACATCGTCAGGAACAGTAAATCAAACGGTACAAAACTATCCGCTAACAATTGATTACACATTAAAAACGGTATGCGACGGAAGTTTGGCAACATTTACATCACCCAACGGTACCATTTATACTGATGTTAAAAAAACTAAGGTAATTTTAAATTTAAAAATTGTTTCTTATCAAACCATTGCCGGAATTCAAGTTCCAATAACTTTAATGAATGCTCAAGATGTAATTACATCTACACAATATTACAGTAAAAATATAGGAATGGTTTATACAAATACAGTTATCAACTATCAATTAAATTCTATTCCTGGAGTAACATTACCAATTCCTTCATCAGGAAATCAAACCCAAGAAGAATTTTTATCAAATTATCATTTAAATTAATTGCTTAAAATATTATTTATCAAATATTTATGCAAACCAATAATTATGTAACATTTTTAAAATATTATATAATCTATAAAGTGGTATAGTTATTGATATTTGCATCAAACTAATTTAATAATCATTTTATGAAAAAAGTAATTTTATCTGCATTTATGCTATTAGGTCTAGCATTTAGCACACAAGCACAAGACATCTCTAAAAACGCATTGGGATTAAGACTTGGAGACAACGACGGATTTGGTGGAGAAATTTCTTACCAAAGAGGTTTATCTAAAAACAATCGTTTAGAACTAGATTTAGGTTTTAGAAATAGCAATAATGTTGATGCAATAAAACTTGCTGGTCTTTACCAATGGGTTTGGAATATTGACGGTGGTTTCAATTGGTATGCTGGTGTTGGTGGTGGTTTAGGTTCTTGGAGTTATGACTACAACCAAGGAAATCAACAATACAAGGATAGTGGAGCATTTGTGTTTGTAGCAGGAGATTTAGGTATTGAATATAATTTTAAAGAAGCGCCTATTCAATTATCACTAGATATTAGACCAGAACTTTATTTCAATTCTGACAATTACAGAAAGAATAACTTTGGTCCCGATTTAGCATTAGGAATAAGATACCGTTTTAACTAAAACAAAAAATATCCCGATTTTTAAGTAAATCGGGATTTTTTTATTTGATTTCAATTGGTTTTTTTGATTTTATTTTAATTACATAGCACGGCTTGGTCATTGCCATCGTTGCCATACCAGTTGGTGCAACTTCCTTTATGGTAACAATTATTTTATCTGATAATTCTTCTACTTTTTTTACTTCAATTGTATATCCACCAGATGGTTTTTCTCCCATATTAACCAATATAAAATTACAAGTTTCAATGTCAGCTTTTTTTACATAAGGTTGTATCATTTCGTCCGTTAATAAAATATTAAACTCATCTTCAGTACTAATTATTTCATAAAACTGAAACGAAGCTCCACCATATTCATTTCCAAAAAGAACGTCATACATAGGCTCGGAAATTATTGGTTTTTTAGTAGATGAACATGAAAATAACAGAAACAAAACAAATAGAATGGCAATTTTTTTTATCATAACTTAGATGTTAACTTTTGAATTTTCTATCGCCTCTTGATAAAGCAATTCATAAATTGGTAAAATATTTTTTATATCAAATTGTCTTGCAACCGATAAAGCATTTTCTTTAAACGTATTTAATGTATCAATATTGCTCAAAATTTTTATTGCATTTTCGGCCATTTCATCAACATTACCAACATCACTTAAATATCCAGAAACTCCATCAAAGTTCACTTCGGGCAAACCGCCAGAATTACTTGATATAACAGGAACGCTCCAAGCCATTGCTTCTAAAGCTGCTAATCCAAAACTTTCTGTTTCTGATGGAAGTAAAAACAAGTCAGAATAGGATAAAATTTTATCAATTTCATTACTATTTCCAAAGAAAATTACTTTGTCTTGAATTCCCAACTCTCTACATAAACGCTCAGCTTTTTCTTTTTCTGGACCATCACCAACCATCATCAATCTAGCCGGAATTGCTTCTTGAATCTTGAAAAAGATCTTTACAATATCTGGAATTCGTTTTACTTTTCTAAAATTACTTATGTGAGTAACTATACGTTCGCCTGGTTTTGCCATTATTGAACGTTGGCAAGAAATTAAAGATTCATTTCTAATTTTATCCAATTCAATAAAATTAGGAATTACATGAATATCCTTTTTAATATCGAATAATTTGTAGGTATCGTCTTTTAGATTTTGAGAAACCGAAGTCACAACATCCGATTTATTGATGCTAAAACTAACAGCCGTTTTATAATTTGGATGATTGCCAACAAGTGTAATATCGGTTCCGTGTAGTGTTGTTACCATCGGAATTACAATGCCTTGATCTTTCAACATTTGCTTGGCCATGTAACCTGCATACGCATGCGGAATTGCATAATGTACATGAAGAAGTTCAATATTATACAATTTTACCATATCAACCAACTTGCTAGAAAGCGCCAATTCATAGGGTTGATAATGAAATAAAGGATATTCGGGAACATTAACTTCATGGTAATGCACATTGGAATTTAATAATGCTAATCGAACTGGTTGTCTGTATGTTATAAAGTGAATTTCGTGACCGCGATGCGCTAATTCTAGTCCCAATTCGGTAGCTACTACTCCACTTCCTCCAAAGGTTGGATAACAAACTATTGCTATTTTCATTGTTTATTTTT
>NZ_JAYWFT010000015.1:0-59359 GCF_043778725.1 Flavobacterium sp.
TGGAAAAACTGGAGTTGTCTTTGCTACAAGTGGTCCAGGTGCGACAAATTTAGTCACTGGTTTAGCCGATGCTTTAATCGATTCTACACCTTTAGTTTGCATCACTGGTCAGGTTTTTGCACATTTATTAGGAACCGATGCTTTTCAAGAAACCGATATTATCAACATCACGATTCCAATTACAAAATGGAATTACCAAATAACCGATGCTAAGGAAATTCCCGAAGTTCTAGCAAAAGCATTTTACCTTGCAAAAACAGGTCGTCCTGGTCCAGTTTTGATTGACATTACTAAAAACGCTCAACTTCAATTATTTGAATATATCGGCTATCGTCCTTGCATTCACGTGAGAAGTTATCGTCCTGAACCAATCGTTCGATTAGAATATATCGAGAAAGCTGCAACATTAATCAATCAGGCGAAAAAACCATTTGTGATTTTTGGTCAAGGTGTTTTATTGGGCAATGCCGAAAAAGAATTTCAAAATTTCATAGAAAAAGCAGGTTTACCAGCAGCTTGGACGATTATGGGAATGAGCGGAATTCCAACCGATCATCCACTTGGCGTTGGAATGTTAGGCATGCACGGCAATTACGGTCCGAATTTTCTAACTAATGAATGTGATGTTCTAATCGCAGTCGGAATGCGATTTGACGACCGAGTTACCGGAAGATTAGACAAATATGCCAAGCAGGCACAAATCATTCATCTGGATATCGATCCTGCTGAAATTGATAAAAACGTTCAAACTACAGTTCCTGTTTGGGGAAATTGTAAAGAAACATTACCGTTGCTTACCAATTTACTAGAACAAAAAACACATCCTGAATGGTTCAAGGAATTTGAAATTAAACGAGAAAAAGAAACCACTTTTTTAATTGAAAAAGAATTAAATCCAACCGATGGCGGATTGACCATGGGCGAAGTGATTAATGTTCTAAACGAATTAACCAATGGCGAAGCCGTAATTGTAACTGATGTTGGTCAGCATCAAATGGTGGCGTGTCGTTATGCAAAGCAAAATAAAACCCGAAGCAATATTACAAGTGGCGGTTTAGGAACCATGGGTTATGCACTTCCTGCTGCAATTGGGGCAAAATTTGGTGCTCCAGAACGTCAAGTAGTTGCCATTATGGGCGATGGCGGCGCGCAAATGAACATACAAGAATTGGGAACAATTATGCAATTTCAAACGAATGTAAAAATCCTAATTCTAAACAATAGTTTCCTTGGAATGGTACGTCAGTGGCAAGAACTTTTTCATGAAAAACGCTATTCGTTTACGGATATTCAGAGTCCGAATTTTGTGCAAGTTGCCAAAGGATACAATATTGATGGAAAGCAAATATCCAAACGTGAAGAATTGCGTCAAGGATTGAAAAAAATGCTAGATCACGAAAGTTCTTTTCTTTTAGAAGTGGCCGTACTTCATGAAGACAATGTTTTTCCGATGGTGCCACAAGGAAAAGGAGTTGCTGAAATTGTTTTATCGAAAGAAGAAATATAGTAAAAGTTCCAAGTTTAAAGTTTTCAGAATTTAAATATGAAGCAGAATATCAATTAACCACAAACCTGAAACTTTAGACTTTAAACAAAAAAAAACTTAAAAAATGAAAGAAGAATTTACGTTGACCATTTACACTGAAAATCAAGTAGGTTTAATCAACAAAATAGCGATTATGTTTTCGCGTAGAAAGATTAGTTTAGAAAGTTTGAATACTTCTCCGAGCGAAATCAAAGACATTTATAGATTTACATTAGTCGTTAGAGAAACCGAAGCCGTAGTTAAAAATTTAGTGCGTCAGTTAGAAAAAATTGTAGACGTTTTTAAAGTGTATTACAATACCAACGAAGAAATTATTTGGCAACAAATGGCGTTGTACAAAGTGCCAACAGCCGTAATCATTAAAGATGTAAAAGTAGAACGTTTACTGAGAGAATTTGGTGCCAAAGCTGTTGTGATTAGAGAAGATTATACGGTTTTTGAAGCGACTGGTCATGATGAAGAAGTGAATAATTTACTGAAAGAATTGGATAAATATGGCTTGATTGAATTTGTTAGAAGTTCACGAATTGCCATTATCAAATCAAGCGAAGGTGTTCATAAAAAAGTGTTGGATATGGAAAAAAATGATCCAACGAAACAACCGATTAACAACGAATTCCTGAATCATAAAAGTATGATTTTTGAAATGTAAATTATAAAAAACAAACAGTCAATTTAGCACTGGCGCCTAGCCCAGATAGCAGTGGAAAGCCTTTTTCCTTCGGTTTTTTAGTTTTTCTTATTCTAGAAAAGCGACCAAAGGAAGCTCTTTCTGGGACTAGAAAAACTTAAACCGAAGGAAAAAGCTTGAAACGAATAGCTGGATTAGCTTCAAAAAAACAAACTAAAAATTTAAAATAGATACAATGTCAAATTATTTCAACTCACTTCCGCATCGACTGAAAGTGCAAGAATTAGGAAAGTGTGATTTTATGCAAAGTTCAGAATTCTCAAATGGTGTAGCCAAATTAAAAGGTAAAAAAATAGTGATTATAGGTTGTGGTGCGCAAGGTTTGGCGCAAGGTCAAAATTTGCGTGATAGCGGATTGGAAGTGGCGTATGCGTTACGTCAGGAAGCGATTGATAACAAAAGAGCGTCGTTTTTAAATGCAACCGAAAACGGATTTGAAGTAGGAACTTTTGAGGTAATAATTCCTACTGCCGACTTGGTTTCAAATTTGGCTCCAGACAAACAGCACACGTCTGTAATCAATAAAATTGTGCCTTTGATGAAAAAAGGCGCGTGTTTATCGTACTCGCATGGATTTAATATCGTTGAAGAAGGAACGCAAATTCGTGAAGATATTACGGTGGTTATGATTGCGCCAAAATCGCCTGCAAGTGAAGTTCGAGCAGAATATTTGCGTGGATTTGGTGTGCCGACATTAATCGCGGTGCATTCTGATAACGACCCAAATGGTGACGGATTAGAAATTGCAAAAGCGTATTGCGTTGGAACTGGTGGCGATAAAGCTGGCGTTTTATTGTCGTCATTTGTTGCAGAAGTAAAATCGGATTTGATGGGCGAACAAACCATTTTGTGTGGCTTGTTGCAAACCGGTTCGATTTTGAGTTTTAACAAAATGATTGAAAACGGAATCGATACAGGTTATGCTTCAAAACTCGTGCAATACGGTTGGGAAGTGATTACCGAAGCCTTGAAAATTGGTGGAATTACCAACATGATGGACCGACTTTCGAATCCTGCAAAAGTAGAAGCTTTTAAACTTGCTGAGGAATTGAAACAAATTATGACGCCGTTATTCAACAAACACATGGACGATATTTTATCGGGACATTTTTCGCAAACGATGATGGAAGATTGGGCAAATGGCGATAAAAATTTACTGACTTGGCGAGAAGCAACTGGCGAAACGGATTTTGAAAAAACGGCAGCTGGAACTTTTGAAATTACGGAACAAGACTATTTTGACAATGCAACTTTGATGGTAGCTTTTGTAAAATCTGGAGTCGAATTGGCATACGAAACTATGACTTCTGCTGGAATTAAAAACGAATCGGCATATTATGAATCGTTGCACGAAGCGCCACTAATTGCCAACACAATTGCAAGAAAAAAATTATTCGAAATGAATCGTGTAATTTCGGATACAGCTGAATATGGTTGCTATTTGTTTGATCATGCATGCAAACCGCTTTTGGCTGATTTCATGAAAAAAGTGGACACTAATTTGATTGGAAAAAACTACAATGCAACTGCCAATAACAACGTAGATAATTTTGAATTGGTAAAAATAAACGCTGCCATTAGAAATCATTCCATTGAAATTTGTGGAGCCGAACTGCGTGAAGCGATGACTGCTATGAAGAAAATTGTGGAGTAAAAAGAGAAAAGAAGATAGAAAATAGAGAATAGACTTTGAACTTAATTTTCTTAATTTCTTAATGGCTTAAAGAAAATAAAAATGAATTTATTTAACGAAATAGTACAAGCAAAAAATCAATTAGATGGCGTAGTTCAAAACACGCCACTAATTGAAAACCGAAATTTATCCGATGAATTTGATGCCACAATTCTACTAAAACGTGAAGATTTGCAAGTTGTTCGTTCGTATAAAATTCGTGGTGCTTACAACAAAATGAGTTCGCTTGCTGATACCGAAAAATCACAAGGAATTGTTTGTGCAAGTGCCGGAAATCATGCACAAGGTGTTGCCTATTCCTGTAATTTACTGCAAATTCACGGTGTAATTTACATGCCAAAAACCACTCCGAAGCAAAAAATAAAACAAGTACAATTGTTCGGGAAATCATTTGTAGAAATAGTTTTGGTTGGCGATACTTTTGATGATGCGTATGCTTCGGCGGTTGAATTTGCCACAGAAAATTACATGAAATTCATTCATCCGTTTGACGATTACAAAGTTATTGCAGGTCAAGGAACGGTTGGTTTAGAAATTCTAAGTGCTACAAATCAACCTATAGATTATGTTTTTGTTCCTATTGGCGGCGGCGGTTTGGCGGCTGGACTTTCGACCGTTTTTAGAGAATTAAGTCCGAAAACTAAAATTATTGGTGTTGAACCTTTGGGCGCACCATCGATGAAAACTGCTATCGAAAATGGAGGAAATACTCCACTAGAAACCATCGACAAATTTGTTGATGGCGCTGCGGTTAAACAAGTTGGCGATTTGACTTTTGAAATTTGCAAAGAAAATCTCGACGATATTATTTTGGTTCCCGAAGGAAAAGTGTGCACCACAATTTTACGCTTGTATAACGAAGAAGCCATGGTTGTTGAACCTGCTGGCGCATTGACAATCGCAGCATTGGATTTTTACAAAGAAAGAATAAAAGGAAAAAACGTAGTTTGCATCGTTTCTGGAAGCAATAACGACATCGAGCGCACTGCCGAAATCAAGGAACGTTCCTTACTTTACGAAGGATTGATGCACTATTTCATGATTCAATTTCCGCAACGTCCTGGCGCATTGAAGGAATTTGTGAATACCATTTTGGGCGACGACGACGACATTACCTATTTTCAATTTGCCAAGAAAACCAGTCGCGAAGTCGGTTCGGTAATTGTTGGTTTGGAGTTAAAAAACAGAAACGACATCGAACCCATAAAAGCCAATATGAAACAACACGGATTTGACTACCGCTACTTAAACGAAAAAGAAGATTTGTACAGTCAATTGATTAATAACTAATAAAACCGCAGCAATAATGTTGCCGTTTTTTTTTATTGGGAGCGAATGGCTTGGTTCTTTTTGGTTTCCTTATTCCTGCTTTCCGAGTTACGAGGTAACTTCTCCAATCAGGGCTAAATAGGTTTTGTATTGAATAGAGGTAGAATTTCTAAGAAACTAATACCTCAAAAGTTCCTCCATTTTCAATCGTACTTTATCCACATTCGGAATCATCGTAAACTCCAAAACACTATTCAAAGGAATCGCTGGCATATTCTCTGAACCGATTACCATTACTGGCGCATCCAAATATTTGAAACACTTTTCCTGAATCAATCCAGCTAAACTTCTAGCGAAAGAATTATTGGTTGGCTCTTCGGTTACGACAAGGCATTTTTTAGCTTTTTTAACCGATTTGAAAATCGCTTCTTCGTCTAATGGATACAACGTTCGCAAATCGATAATTTCGACTTGGTTTTTCATCGTTGACGAAGCATTCAATGCCCAATGAACTCCCATTCCGTATGTAATTACCGTAATAGTTTCGTCGGTTTCTTGTTCCCAAATTTCTTGAACGATATTCGCTTTTCCAAATGGCAAAAAATAATCTTCACTTGGTTCGTTTACTCTTGCGGCATCCGTTCCTTTTACTTTACTCCAATACAAACCTTTATGTTCCAAAATCACCACAGGATTTGGGTCGTAATAAGCCGCTTTCAACAATCCTTTTAAGTCGGCACCATTGCTTGGATACGCGATTTTTATTCCGCGAATATTAGTCAAAACACTTTCTACAGACGACGAATGATAAGGTCCGCCACTTCCATAAGCACCAATTGGAACACGCAAAATCATGCTAACAGGCCATTTTCCGTTGGATAAATAACACGAGCGACTGACTTCGGTGAACAATTGGTTCAATCCTGGCCAAATATAATCGGCAAACTGAACCTCAACAATCGGTTTTAAACCAACAGCTGACATTCCGACGGTTGAACCAACAATAAATGCTTCTTGAATTGGCGTATTAAACACGCGTTCGTCTCCGAATTTTTGGGCTAAAGTCGCTGCTTCTCTAAAAACACCGCCTAATCTTCCACCAACGTCTTGTCCGTACAACAAACATTCTGGATGTTTTTTCATTAATTCTTCGACTGCAAAAAGCGCGCAATCTACCATCACAACCTTATCTTCACGCTCAGGATTTCGTTCGCCAACTTCTTCTGTGATTGGAGTTGGAGCAAAATCGTGCGTAAATAAATCCTCTGGAGTTGGATCTTCTGCTAGTTGCGCTTTATCAAAATCAGCTTGGACTTTGGCAACAGCCGTATTTTCTATAGTTTGAATTTCTTCATTTGTAAATCCAACTTCCAATAATTGTTTTATCAAAACTGGAAAAGGATCACGAGATTGCGCTTCTTCCAAATCGTCACGATACCATTCCATTCGAACTCCAGATGTATGGTGATTCAACAGCGGAACTTTAGCATGAACCAAAAACGGACGACGTTCTTCACGAATGGTTTTTACTACTTTTTGAACCGCTAAATAGCTTTCTGTAAAATTGGCTCCATCGATAGAAATGGCTTCAATTCCGTGGAAACCTTTGGCATATTCAAACGCATTTTGAGCACGAGTTTCCGCCGCATTTGCCGAAATATCCCAACCGTTATCTTGTACTAAATATAAAATAGGTAGTTGTTTTAAAGCTGCCATTTGTAATGCTTCGGCGATTTCTCCTTCGGTTACCGATGCATCACCAAGCGAACATACAACTAATGGTTTCTCTTGATGAGTATCTTGAATTCCGATATTTTCTTTATACCAAAAACCCATCGCTGCACCAGTTGCTGGAATAGCTTGCATTCCTGTAGCCGATGATTGGTGCGGAATTTTGGGTTTATCTGCATCTTTCAAACTTGGATGACAATAATAGGTTCTTCCGCCCGAAAACGGATCATCTTTTTTTGCCATCAATTGCAACATCAAATCGTAAGGTTGCATCCCAATTCCCAATAGCATCGCATCATCACGATAATACGGAAACGCATAATCTTGTGGCAAAAGTTGCATCGCCATCGCAATTTGAATCGCTTCGTGTCCGCGTGAAGTTGCGTGTACGTATTTGGAAACTATTTTGAAATTATCTTCATACAAAGTCGCCATTGCTTTCGCAGTTGCCATTGTAGTAAATGCTTTTTCTAGTATTTTTTTTTCTAACATGTCTTTTTAATAAACCCTGTCAGAGTTTTAAACTCTGACAGGGTTGTAATATAAAATTATTTCGCTTCTACAATCCAACCAAATTCGTCTTTGACATCTTGAACTTTAATAGCGTTCAAAGTATCATTTACCATAACAGAAACTGGATTCGCTTCTGGAAATTTGATTGATAAATCGTTGTTTCCGATTTCTTCAACCATCGCAATTCCTACTGCTGTTCCTGTTCCGAAAGCTTCTTCTAAAGTTCCGTTTTGAGACGCTTCGATAATTTCAGACATTTTGATAGGTCTTTCGATTACTTCAAATCCTTTGCTTCGTAATAAATCGATCACACTCATTCGAGTAATTCCTGATAAAATTGAACCTGTTAAACTTGGCGTAATGAATTTTCCATCAATTTTGAAGAAAATATTCATCGTTCCAACTTCTTGAATGTATTCAAAATCTTGGGCGTCTAACCATAAAACTTGGTCAAAACCTTTAGCTTTTGCGTATTCTGTTGGACGAATGGCTGCTGCGTAATTTCCGGCTGCTTTGGCTTCTCCTGTTCCACCATTTACGGCACGAACGTATTTTTTTTCTGCGTATAATTTAATTTTTCTACTGAAAAATGGTCCAGCTGGCGATGCCATTACTATAAATTTGAAACTCGTTGCTGCACGCATTCCAATAAAAGCTTCGTCAGCATACATAAACGGACGCAAATACAAAGCACTTCCTGTTGAAGTTGGAATCCAATTTTTCTCTAAAGCGGTAAATTGTTTTAATGCTTCCACGAATAAATCTTCTGGAAATAGTGGCATTCCCATTCGGTCAGCACTAAAATTCATTCGTTTTGCATTTTCTTCTGGGCGGAATAATAATGGCGTTCCGTCTTTTCCTAAAGTCGCTTTCATTCCTTCAAAAATCGCTTGTCCGTAATGTAAAGCCATTGCTGCAGGATGCGTTGGAATTAATGCCAAAGGTTCAATTCTTGGATTTTGCCATTCGCCATTTTCATAATCACAAATAAACATGTAATCGGTAAAATTGGTTCCCATTGTTATGTTTTCAAGATTCACTTCTGAAACTCTTGATTGTGTGACTTTGGTTATTTTTATTTCTGATGTCATACGCTCTGTCATAATTTATATCGTTGTGTTTGTTGTGTCAAATTTTAATTTATGGTTATGCATATTCCTATGTGATCACTTAATTTCTTGTCTAAATTCCATGTTTGGATTTCAATTTTTCTATTAGCTAGAAATTTTTCACTTAAAACAATATGGTCTACATTATTTTCTATTTCTGATGTTAAATTTTTCATTTTCAAATTTTGAAAAGTTTCGTTTAAAAGGTTTCTCGCTTGATGACTTGGGTAAGCATATCCTGAAAAAAATACATTCAAATCGCCTACAATACAATTAAAATTTTTTACTTCAAAATTTTTAAAATCTTCTAGTTGACCAGATAAATCACTTTTAAAACGTTCTCCTTTTCCTCCAAAAATGCCAATAATTGTTGCGTAAACATTTAATATTCCGAATTCTGTTTTTATTTCTGTACAAATACTTGTGAAATTATCAAATGTTTTGTGCTCTTTTACAATTTCATACTTTGTCCAAATTGTCGTTCTATTTTCTTCACTTTCATAATTAACCCCATCATGATTTGGAACTAATTTTTCTGTTGAACTATTTTTATACTTTTCACTAAAATCTAACTTTGAACTTGTTTCTGTTAAAACCAAAATATCAGCATCATACGAATTTATTACATTTGCTAAATTCTGATTTTTAAATTTCTTAATTCGTTCAACATTCCAAGTTAAAATCTTCATCTAAATTTTGGTTTCCAAGTCAAATTGTTCTAAATAATCGCCAACTTTTCGTAAGAATGAACCTCCTAAAAATCCGTCCACTACTCTATGGTCGAACGATAAAGAAAGATACATCATGCTTCTGATGGCGATTTCGTCACCTTTTTCGGTTGTGATAACTTCGGGACGTTTTTTTATGATTCCTAATGCTAAAATTGCAACTTCGGGTTGGTTAATAATTGGTGTTCCCATCAAACTTCCAAAAGTTCCTACGTTTGAAATCGTGAACGTACTTCCTTGAATTTGTTCTGGTTTTAGTTTGTTATTTCTTGAAGCTTCCGCCAAATTATTTACAGCTGTTGCTAAAGCGACTAAATCTTTTTCGTTGGCGTTTCTAACTACAGGAACGATTAAATTTCCTGATGGTAACGCGGTTGCCATTCCGATATTAATGTCGTTATGTACAATGATATTTTTCTCGTCAACAGAAACATTAATCATTGGAAAGTCAACAATCGCTTTTGCTACGGCTTGAACAAAAACTGGTGTAAACGTCAATTTTTCATTATATTTCTCTTGAAACTTATCTTTATTCTCATTTCTCCAATTTACCAAATTCGTAACATCGACTTCAATATAAGAAGTCACGTGTGGTGAAATTTGTTTAGAATACACCATATGATCGGCAATCATTTTGCGCATTCTGTCCATTTCTACAATTCGGTCTTTTCCTTCAACAAAATTTATTTTTGGCTTTGGATAAGTAGATATTGGTTGATGGTTGATGGTTGATGGATTACTCAGGATTGGATATTTTCGATTCTTTAAATAATTAAAAACATCACTTTTTTGTAATCTTCCTTCGGCACCAGAACCTTGAATGGTTTGCAATTCTTCTATTGATAAATTTTCCTTTTGTGCAATTGAGATTATTAATGGCGAAATGAAAGCGTCAGAGTTTCGAGTTTCGAGTTTCGATTTTTGTTTTATTGAATGTGGCACCTCGACTGCGCTCGGTGTGACATTACTTTTTTCTATAACCTCTTGCTTCTGACCTCTTGCTTCTTGAACTCCATCAGAATCTATCAAAGCCAAAACGGTTCCAACTTCAACCACAGCATCTTTTTGAAAACGAATTTCAGTAATTACTCCCGAAAGTGGCGCAGGCACATCACTATCGACTTTATCGGTAGCGACTTCTAGAATGGTTTCTTCGGCTTCCACAAAATCACCTACGTTTTTCAACCAACTGATTATTGTTGCTTCGGATATACTTTCACCCATTTTGGGCATTTTGAATTCTGATATTGCCATTTTTATATTTTGTTGCACAGACAACGCAGTGCGTTGTCTCTACGATTTTTTAAATTCTTCTAATGTTTTATAAAATGCTTCTTGTGTTGGTCTATTGGTTGGAATTTCACGCAATGGCTCAACTGCTTTCAATGTTTCGTAACATTCCTGTGGCAATTGTTGGTACAATGCAGTTCCTTTGGTTTTCCAATCAATCATTTCATCGGAAACATCTTTTATTATTGTGGCTGGATTTCCTACTACCATTTTTCGGTTTTGGATTTGCATTCCTGCTTTTATGAAACTTAAAGCACCAATAATACATTCATCGCCAATATTTACGTCATCCATAATTACGGCGTTCATTCCGACTAAGCAATTCGCACCAATATTTGCTCCGTGAATAATCGCTCCGTGACCGATGTGCGCTCCGGCTTTCAAGACCATTGACTTTCCTGGAAACATATGAATCGTGCAATTCTCTTGAACGTTACAACCGTCTTCAATGATAATTTCTCCCCAGTCACCACGAATAGCTGCTCCTGGTCCAACATATACATTTTTCCCAATAATGACATTACCCGTTACCGCAGCTTGCGGATGGATGAAACTACTTTCGTGTATTACTGGGATGAACCCTTTGAATTCGTATATCATTTTTTATTTTATAATGTATTGTTGTATAATGTATATTGCACTTTTCTGTATACAATATACATTTTACAGTATACAATTACTTAAATTTCTTCAACGTTTCTTTTGTAAAATCAGACAATACTAATCTTCCACTAATAGCGGCTCTTTCGGCTAATAAATTATCCCAATCTTCTGTTCCTCTCCAAAAAACTTTTTTCATTTCGAGCATGGCTTCGGGATTGTAGGTGCATAAATGTTCAGCGAATTTTTGAACGGCTTCGTCCATTTCTTCTATATTTTCAAATACTAGCGCAAACAAACCTTTTTCTTTTGCCCAATTTGCCTCATAAAATGTGTTGGCGTCGATTGCAATTTGTGACATTGCCGAAACTCCCATTTTTCTTTCGATGGCAGGCGAAACTACAAATGGTCCGATTCCAACGTTTAGTTCTGATAATTTTATTGCTGCGAATTTTGTTGCCATACAATAATCGGTTGCTGCTGCTATTCCTACTCCGCCACCAACAGTTTTTCCTTGAATTCTTCCGATGATGAATTTTGGACATTTTCGCATGGCGTTAATTACGTTGGCAAATCCTGAAAAGAATACTTTTCCGGTTGCTGCATCGTTTATGAAAATTAGTTCTTGAAAACTCGCTCCTGCGCAAAAGGTTCGGTCGCCACCACTTTTTAGGATGATTACTTTTACTTCGCTATTATTTCCAACATCAGTTATTGTGTTGGCTAATTGTGCTAAAATATCGCTTGGCAACGAGTTTTGTTCAGGATGAAAAAACTCGATTGTGGCGATGTTGTTTTTTATTTCTTGTTTTACGTATGCGTTCATAATGATTTATTTGTTGATTAACGATTGTTGATTTTTGAATTATGTAAAACTTCAAAAATCAACAATCGTTAATCATCATTCGTTATTTTTTTTATTTGTTTGTCGAAATCTGAAATAATTTTTTGCGTTTTATTAAAGATTTCATATTCATTTATTGCTTTTTTGTCTGCTGTTAATTTTGAAGTTTTTCCGTTTCCTTCTAGTATTTTATAATCATTGAATGTTAGAAATTTATTGACACTTTCGGCTAATTGAGTCATTGAAAATGTGTTTTGTCGTTCGATTAGTCCTTCGATATAATCGAAATATCCAGTAACAGTTCTTTCTAGTTGTTTGATTTCTTTTTCTTGCAAATAGTTTTTGGCTACAATAACATCTTGTTTTAAAACGCGACCATCTGGTGCATTTTTCCATGTAGTTAAACCCATATTCTCTTTGGTACTATCCGCTTTTTTAAAAATGATTTCGGCAGCAGTGTTTCCCGAAATAGCAAAATGAAATTTATTTTGAACCGTTGCAAAAAATAGTTTTGTAGTTTCTGAATTCTTATCATAATCAATACTGCATTCAGCAAATATATCCGTTATTTGCTGATAAATTCTACGTTCACTAGCTCGTATTGAACGAACTCTTTGCAACAATTCTCTGAAATAATCTTTTCCAAAAAGTGTTTGCCCTTGTTTTAAACGATGATCATCTAAAACAAATCCTTTAACAATATATTCTTTTAAGGTTTGGGTTGCCCAAATTCTGAATTGTGTTGCTTTTGAAGAATTTACTCTATATCCAACAGATATTATTGCATCTAGATTATAGAATTTGGTTTTATATTTTTTCCCGTCAGAAGCAGTTGTCGAGATTTCCTCGATAACTGACTTTAGTTCAAGTTCTCCCGATTTGTCAATGTTTTTCAAATGCAATGAAATATTATCGACACTACAATCAAATAGCAATGACATTGCTTTTTGCGTTAGCCAAACGGTTTCGTTTTCCAATAAAACATTAACACGAACTTCGCCAGATGGTGTTGAGTAGAGAATAAAATTATTTAATTGGTTTTCCATTTAAGAAAATGTTGTTATTGAATTCTGATTTTTTAGCCCTGATAGTAGCGGCATCCTTTTTCTTTTTTCTTTAAAAAGGAAAAGATATAGCGGATAGCAGGATTAGCTCCTAATCATTATTTTACAAAATATTAAATTGTTCAAAATGATGGTTCAAATGCTTTCTTTCTAATAGATAGGAGGCGTATTTATTCATTTCTCCGAAAACCATATTCTTTAAAACCGCTTCTGGATTTTCTTTGAAAAAGGTTTTATAATTTTCTCTTGCTTCAAAAAATTTGGCTTTGGCTGTATCAAAATCGGGATGAATTAAAGCTTCTACTTCTCCTTTTTTCATAGTTGGAAAAGAAGTTCCCATTGGAAATTTGTCATAATTATATAACGAATTATGGACTTTATCCAAAATTTTTTCGGGTGTGGCAATTTCGAAATCTTGAATTTTTCCTGACATGATTCGGTAGCCTTCTTCCAAATGTTCTAACAAATGTTGCGGCGTTAAAATTCCCCAACTTGGTTTTGAATTTTCAGTTAGTTTATTCAGACATTCTTGGATTTTAGCATCTGTCATTTCAACGAAAACTTCTTGTTTTTTCTGCACCATAGTTAGTATTGTGGCTACTGCTACCAATTCGTTTTCGGTATCAAAAACCTCAACAAACCATTTTACAATTCCGCTTGGATGTTCGGCTGAAGCGACATCTCTATCGACTTTTTGTTTGCACGTTAAACGCACATAAACTGTATCGTTATGATAAATTGGACGCAAGAAACGGCATTCTTCCAATCCGTAATTTGCGGCAACTGGACCTTTATTTGGATAAACGAACAAACCTGCTGCTGCCGCTAAAATGAAGTAGCCGTGAGCGGTTCGTTTTTTGAAAATACTTCCATCAAGCGAAGTAATATCAGTGTGTACATAGAAATGGTCCCAAGTGATGTTGGCAAAATTAATGATATCAGTATCGGTTACTGTTCGGTTATGCGTTCGTAATGACATTCCGGGTTGGATGTCTTCCCAATGGTATTGAAACGGATGTTGCGTGATTTCTTTATAGGCTGAATTCGCTTGATAAATTCCTGTAATTTCAGTTAAAGTAGTTGGTGAACCTTGAATAGCGCAACGTTGCATATAATGTTTGATTCCGCGAACTCCACCCATTTCTTCACCGCCACCTGCACGACCTGGACCACCGTGAACTAACAACGGCAATGGCGAACCGTGACCTGTACTTTGTTTGGCATTTTCACGATTTAGAACTAAAATTCTACCGTGATGTGATGCTGCATTTACTACGTATTCTTTGGCAATTTCGTCTGAATTTGTAACTATTGACGATACTAATGAACCTTTACCCATTTGGGCTAATTCAATAGCTTCGTCTAAATTTTTGTAGGGCATTATTGTTGAAACTGGACCAAAAGCTTCGGTTTCGTGAACGGCTAGATTGGTAAACGGATTGTCTTCTCGAAGTAAAATTGGACTAACGAAAGCACCTTTTTCATCTGCTCCGATTAACTTCGTTTTTTCTAAATCGCCGTAAACAATTTTAGCAGATTTTGATAATTCTTGAACTCTTCCTTTTAAGACATCGACTTGCTCTTTACTCACCATAGCACCCATTCGGACTTCTTTTAATCTTGGGTCACCAATAGCAACTTTATCTAACGATTTTGAAAGAGCTGATTGAACGTCATCCATAAGTTTTTCTGGAACAATCATACGGCGAATTGCAGTACATTTTTGGCCTGCTTTTACAGTGATTTCGCTTCGTGCTTGATTGATGAATAAATCAAATTCTGGTGTTCCTGGAATAGCATCTTCTCCTAAAATTGATGCGTTCAAACTATCAGCTTCCATCGTAAACGGAACTGATTCTTGTAGTATTCTTGGATGTGATTTTAGTAATCTTCCTGTTGTTGCCGAACCTGTAAATGTGATTACGTCTTGGCTTTCAACAGTATCAAAAATGTTTCTGGCAGTCCCTGAAATTAATTGCAATGCGCCTTCTGGTAATATATTGGATGCAATAATTTCTCTTACAACTGCTTCGGTTAAATAAGCGGTAACTGGCGCTGGCAATACAACTGCTGGCATTCCTGCCATCCAATTGCAAGCGCATTTTTCTAACATTCCCCAAATTGGAAAATTGAAAGCGTTGATGTGAATCGCCACTCCTTTTTTCGGAACCAAAATATGATGCGCCATAAATCGGCCGCCTTTCGACAAATCGATTGGATCGCCTTCTACATGATAAGGTTGATTTGGGAATAATTTTCGCAACGAAGCGTTAGCGTATAAATTTCCGAATCCGCCTTCGATGTCAATCCATGAATCGATGCGAGTTGCTCCGGTTCGATAACTGATTTCGTAAAAAGCTTCTTTGCGTTTGGTCAAATACATCGCCAAACTTTTAATCATATTGCCGCGTTCTTGGAAGGTCATTTTGCGCAGTTTTTCACCACCTTTTGTTCTTCCGTAGTGTAAAATGGCTGGGATATCTAATCCTTCAACAGAAGTTTCTGCGATGAATTCGCCAGTAACTGCATCGTAAGACGGTTTTCCATCTCCAGTTGCTGAAGTCCATTTTCCTTGTACGTAATGTTGTGTTTTAGTCATACTCTATATTTTTTTGCCACAGATTCGCAGATTTTTTTTGCCACGAATTACACAAATTTTCACAAATTATTTTCCATTAGCTAAAGCCAACGGCTATTCAGCTATGCGTTCGATTATTGCGGCATAGCCTTGACCAACGCCGATACACATTGTTATTAATGCGTATCTTTTTCCTGTTAGTTGTAACTCTAATGCAGCTGAATAGGCGATTCTTGCTCCTGTTACTCCTAATGGATGTCCGATTGCTATTGCGCCACCATTTGGATTTATTCTAGGATCGTTATCTTGTAATCCTAACTCACGGATGCATGCTATACTTTGTGCAGCAAAAGCCTCGTTTAACTCTATAATATCGATTTGGTCTAATGTTAAGCCTGCTTTTTCAAGAGCTTTTTTGGTCGCTTCTACTGGACCAATTCCCATAATTCTTGGTTCTACTCCTACCACCGATGAACTTACAATTCGAGCCAATGGTTTTAAATTGTATTTTTTAACAGCTTCTCCTGATGCAATTATTGTTGCGCAAGCTCCGTCATTTAAACCAGAGGCGTTTCCTGCTGTTACACTTCCGTCTTTTTTGAAAGCTGGACGTAATTTTGACAAACCTTCCATTGATGTGGTTGGTTTGATGAATTCATCTTTTGAAAATTGAATCGCATCGCCTTTTCTTTGTGGAATTTCTACCGTTACTATTTCTTTGGCTAATCTTCCTGAAGTTTGGGCTGCTGTTGCTTTTTGTTGGCTATTTAAAGCGAACGCATCTTGATCTTCACGAGAAATATTATATTTTTCTACTAGATTTTCGGCAGTTTCACCCATTGCATCTGTGCCGTACATTTCGTGTAGTTTTGGATTTATAAATCTCCAACCAAAACTGGTATCGTACATTTTAGAATCGGTTCCATACGCTGATGATGGTTTGGAAACTACTAATGGTCCGCGTGTCATGTTTTCGATTCCGCCTGCTATAAAGATGTGTCCGTCACCTGCTTTTATAGCACGATTTGCGTGGATTATTGCTGATAATCCTGAACTGCAAAGACGGTTTACGGTTTCGCCTGGAACGGTATATGGTAATCCTGCTAATAAAAGTGACATTCTAGCTACATTACGATTGTCTTCACCCGATTGATTGGCGCAACCTATGATTACGTCGTCGTAGGCTTCTTTTGGAATGTTTGGATTATTTTCTACTACGGTTTTGATGACCAATGCTCCTAAATCATCTGGGCGAACCGATGCTAGTGTTCCTTGGTAACTTCCGATTGGAGTTCTTACTCCGTCTATTATGTATGCTTCCATATTTCAGTTGGCAGTTTTCAGTTGGCAGTTTTCAGTTGCTCAACTTTGAACTTATTTTGTTTTTATTTTATTTAACCGCAAAGAGCGCAAGGTTTTACGCAAGGTTCGCTAAGTTTTGTTCTCTCGCAAAGACGCTAAGGCGCCAAGCTTTTTTATATTTCATATTTATTTTATTTTCTATTCAATACATTTCCTTATTAGCCCTGATTGGAGAGGAAAGCTCCCGATTTTTTCGGGACTTGGAACGGAAAGCAGGAATTGCCTTTATTGAAAATGCCCAAGCGATTCGCTCCTGACTTCGACAAACTCAGTCTGACAGTTTCTATTCTTCCCAATCTTTTTGGGTGCGATAAACTACGCCCTTGAATAATGCTACTAATTCGTTGCCTCGTTTTACCTCTATGATATTGAATCCTAGTTTGTTATTTACTTTTTCTATTACTGATTCGGCGGTTAAATAATCGCCTTCGTTCACGGCTTCGATGTGATTTATTGACGTTTCGATGGAAACTGAAAATTTACCGTGCGTGTTAGCAGCAAATCCGAAAGCGGTGTCGGCTAACGAATAGGTGATTCCACCGTGGGCTTTGTGCATACTGTTGAGCATCTCTTTGCGAACCGTCATGGCGACTTTGCAACGACCGATTTCGCATTCGAGAATTTCGATACCTAGCCATTGGCTGTAGGCATCTTGAGAGAGCATTTTGTATGGTATTTTGGTTCCTTCCATTTGTTTGTTTTAACCGCAAAGAGCGCAAGGTATTACGCAAGGTTCGCTAATTTTATTTAGTAAAAAGATTTATTTTCTCTATTCATTCTTCTTAAAATCGGGCTGCATCGGTATCTATCTTCGTGGTATTCGTTGTATAATTCGTCTAGTTTTTCTACACACCAATTGATTCCTTGTTCGTCTGCCCAAGCTAGTAAGCCTTTTGGGTAATTCACTCCTTTGGTCATCGCGTTGTCTATGTCTTTGGCCGATGCGATGTTTAAAAATAGTGTGTCGGCAGCTTCGTTTATTAGCATTACGATTACTCTTTCGAAAATGGTTTTGGCTAATGCTAAATCTTCTGTTGGTTTTGGTAATTCTTGGTTGTAATTGTAAAATCCGCGTCCTGATTTTCTTCCTAAAAATCCTGCTTCCAACAATCTTTTTTGTGTGAATGATGGTTTGAATTTTGGATCGAAATAGAATGCCGTGAATACGGTTTCTGTTACGACATAATTTACATCGTGACCAATCATATCCATTAGTTCAAATGGTCCCATTCGGAAACCGCCGATCGTTTTTAAAGCCCAATCGATGGTTGCAAAATCGGCAACTCCTTCATCGTAAATGCGAAGACTTTCGCTGTAAAAAGGTCTTGCAACTCGGTTTACTATAAATCCTGGAGTGTCTTTGGCAACGGCTACTACTTTTTTCCAATCGGAGATGATTTTGATTGTTGATTTCAAAACTTCTTCGCTAGTTTGAACGGCTGGAATTACCTCAACCAATTGCATTAATGGTGCTGGATTAAAAAAGTGAATTCCAATGACGCGTTCTGATTTTTGGCAAGAAGCAGCAATGGAAGCTATTGATAATGAAGATGTATTGGATGCTAAAATGGTTTCGGGCGAGACGTAATTTTCTAGTTCAGAAAATAATTTTCGCTTAATTTCCATATTTTCAATTATGGCTTCGATGACTAAATCGGAATGCGATAATTCACCTAATGTGTGTGCGTAGGAAATGTTATCTTCGATTCTAGATTTTTCGTGCATGTCTATTTTTGCTTTTTCTACTAATTTCGATAGCGTATTTTCGAGATTGGATTTGCTTTTGGCAAGCGCATCGATATTGGTATCGTAAATTTTTACTTCGCAACCAGCTGTTGCGGCAACTTGTGCTATGCCACTTCCCATTGTTCCACTACCAATAATAGCTACTTTCATTTTATTCTTGATTTATTTGTTTTAATAAACCTAACAGGTTTTGGAAACCTGTTAGGAAATCAGTTCCCTCTAAATTCTGGTTTTCTTTTTTCTACGAAAGCGGTTACTCCTTCTTTATAATCGTTTGACGAACTGGCTTCAATTTGTAAATCACTTTCTAAAGCTAGTTGTTGTTCTAGATTATTGGTCATAGATTGATTTAATAATCTTTTGGTTAAACCGATTGCTTTTGTTGGCATTAGAGCTAAAGTTTTTGCCAATGTCATTACTTCTTCTTCAAAAAATGATGTTGGATAAATTTTATAAATCATTCCCATATTTAATGCTTCTTCAGCGGAAACTTTGTCTCCAAGCATCATTAAAGCTGTTGCCCTTTGAAAACCAATTAATCTTGGAAGAAAAAATGTTCCTGCGCTATCTGGTATTAATCCGATTTTGCTGAAAGCTTGAATGAAACTTGCGTGATCGGCAGCTACAACAATATCACAAGCTAAAGCAATGTTTGCTCCAGCTCCAGCAGCAACACCATTTACTGCAGCAATAATTGGTTTTTCGATGTTTCTGATTTTTTGGATAATTGGATTGTAGTGTTCTTCTAATATTTTTCTGAAACCTGGATTTAACTCTGGATCAGTTACTTCTTTTAGGTCTTGTCCAGCACAAAATGCTTTTCCGTTTCCAGTTATAACTATTGCACGAACATTTTTATCGTTTTCACAATTATCTAAAGTTTCTTGTAACAGAAATGCCATTTCACGATTGAAACTATTGAAAACTTCTGGTCTGTTGAGTGAAATCCACGCTACATTGTTTTCAATTTTTAGTTCTATTGAATTGCTCATACCTAATATTTGTTGAAGATTGAAGAATAACGATTTTTGATTTTAGAACATTTAAACTTCATAAATCAAAAATCAACATTCAGCAATCGTTAATCTTATTATTTTAAACATTTAAAGTAGTCGAAAGGTTCTAGGCAATCTTCGCATTGGAAAAATGCTTTGCATGCTGTGGAACCAAATTGACTTACTAATTTTGTGTTGAATGAACCGCATTGCGGACATTTTACTAACTTTTTATTACCTAGAAGTGCTTCTTTATCTGCTGATTCTGATAATGGTGAAGCAATTCCGTATTTTTCTAATGCTAATCTGCCTTTTGGAGTAATCCAATCGGTTGTCCATGCTGGCGAAAGGATTAGTTCTATTTTGGCTTCGTAGCCTTTTTGTTTGAATGCTAATTTGATATCGTCTGCTATTACGTCCATTGCTGGGCAACCGCTGTAAGTTGGTGTAATTTGAACCTCAACATTATCATTTATAACTTTGGCAGAACGCACTACTCCCATTTCCATTATTGATAATACTGGAATTTCTGGATCGGATACTGTTTCTAGTATTTCGAAGAGATTTTGGTCGATATGTGTTAGTTCTTCTGTCATTTTTGTTTTTTTGAGATTCTGAAACAAGTTCAGAATGACAAATTATATTTTACCAAGTCATGTTTGGATACGCGCGTTGCATGAATTGTAATTCAGTTAGAATGTACCCCATATGTTCGCTGTGAATTCCTTGTTTTCCTCCTTTTTGGAAGTATTCAATTGTTGGAATTTCTAACGTTGATTCTTCTAAAATTTCGTTTACTTTTTTAAAGTAATTTGATTTCAAAAGCGTTACATCAGCTCCAATTCCTTCAAAGACCATTGCTTTATCTGCGTCTGTTTGATGAAATAATTCGTCGGTGAAAATCCATAAATCGTTAATTGCTGTTTGGATTCGGTTATGACTTTCTTCAGTTCCGTCGCCTAATCTTCTAATCCAATCGGAAGAAAATCTTGTGTGATACGAAACTTCTTTGATGCTTTTTTTGGCAATAGCCGATAACGTTTCGTCTTTGCTATTATGTAATTCTTGTAAAACTAATAAATGATAGACATCAAATAAAAACTGTCTTGCAATAGAATATGCAAAATCTTGATTAGGTTGTTCTACCAACAAAACGTTTTTATATTCTCTTTCTTTTCTTAGGAATGCAATCGTATCTTCTGTGGCATCACCTCCGATTAATTGGGCTGCATATTGGTAATAACTTCGCACTTGACCGAATAAATCTAGAGAAATATTCGTCATTGCGATATCTGTTTCTAAACTTGGACCGTGACCGCAAAGTTCGCCTAGACGTTGACCTAGAATTAGAGAATTATCTGCAATTCCGTAGATGTATTGAATTAAATTGTTGTTCATTTTTTTGTTTTTGACACGAATTGCACGAATTTGCACGAATTCATTGTGTTAAATAAATTTCACGAATTTTAATTATCTTTAAATCAACTAGATTTAATTGAAAACAAATTCTACATGTGTTTTAATTCGTCTGGTAATTCATAGAATGTTGGATGACGATACGCTTTGTCTTTTGCTGGATCGAAAAGTTCTGCGCTGTCGTCTGGATTTGAAGCTGTGATTTGTGCTGATGGAACAACCCAAATGCTAACGCCTTCCATACGTCGCGTGTAAACATCGCGAGCGTTTTCTAATGCCATTGTTGCATCGCTTGCGTGTAAACTTCCGCAATGGCGGTGTTCTAATCCGTTTTTACTTCTTATAAATACTTCCCAAAGTGGCCAGTTTTTCATATTCTTACTAATTATATTTTTTCTACTTATGAGTCCTTCGACTGCGCTCAGGAGGACAGACTTGTAGTATTATATTGCTTGTTTTACTTCTTTGTTTGCTTGTTTTTCAGCATACGCCATTGCTGCATCGCGAACCCATTTTCCGTTATTCCAAGCGTTTACTCTGGCAGAAATTCGTTCTTTATTGCATGGTCCGTGGCCTTTTACTACTTGCCAGAATTCGTCCCAATCTAGTTCGCCAAATTCGTAATGTTTGGTTTCTTCGTTGAATTTTAGTGTTGGATCTGGAATTGTAAGTCCGATCATGTGCGCTTGTGGAACAGTTTGATCTACAAATTGTTGACGCAATTCGTCGTTGGTTTTGCGTTTCAATTTCCATTTCATTGATTGTTCTGTATGAATGGATTCTGCATCAGTTGGTCCTAGCATCATTAACGATGGAAACCACCATCTGTTTAGTGCGTCCTGCGCCATTTCTTTTTGTTCAGGAGTTCCTTCTGCAAGAGTCATCATAATTTGAAAACCTTGTCGTTGATGGAAACTTTCTTCTTTACATACACGAACCATAGCGCGAGCATAAGGTCCGAATGACGTTGTTGTTAATGGCACTTGATTGATGATTGCTGCGCCGTCAACTAGCCAACCGATTGCTCCCATATCTGCCCAAGTAAGTGTTGGATAATTAAAAATACTTGAATATTTTGCTTTTCCAGAATGCAGCTGGTCGTATAATTCTTCGCGAGAAATTCCCAGTGTTTCGCAGGCTGAATATAAGTACAAACCATGTCCGGCTTCGTCTTGAATTTTGGCTAAAAGCGCTACTTTTCTTTTTAAAGAAGGTGCGCGAGTTATCCAATTTCCTTCTGGTAACATGCCGACAATTTCGGAATGTGCGTGTTGGGAAATTTGACGAATGTGTGTTTGACGGT
The DNA here is from genome assembly GCF_043778725.1 of Flavobacterium sp. Taxonomy (GTDB): domain Bacteria; phylum Bacteroidota; class Bacteroidia; order Flavobacteriales; family Flavobacteriaceae; genus Flavobacterium. The sequence continues at coordinate 22,479 of NZ_JAYWFT010000015.1, forward strand.
ACTTTTCAGGCATCCAGTCTTTTGGTTCGATTTTTTCGTCTCTTGCAATTCGTGCGTCGAAAATTTCTTCTAGGTTTTTTACTTCGTGTTCTGACATAATTTTTTGAATTAGTGTTCAGTGTTCAGTCGCCGTAATATTCTACTTTGCAGTAACTTTGAACTATTATTATTTTATTTTTTTTTCCACAGATTTAACGGATTTTAACACATTTTTTTACCGCAAATTCCCAAATTATATTTTTTCCTCTCGAACCATATAAGTTATATAAGGTCATTTAAGAAATTGTTGTCTTATATTTTATTTTTTATTCATTTCGAATGCTTTCTAGCCCTGATTGGAGTGGAAATCCTTTTTCAATTGCCTCGGGTTAAAACCCGAGGCAATTGAAAAAGATTGCAACGGAAAGCAGGAAAATGGATTGTAAAAATGCTCAAGCCATTCGCTCCTAAAAAAAATATTTTACTTTTAATTTATACCTAACAGGTTAAAAAAACCTGTTAGGAAATGTGCTATACTCCAAAATCGACTACAACCTTTTCTGATGTGGGTACGGCTTGACAGCTTAGCACCAATCCTTTTGCGACTTCGTTTTCGTCGAGAGCATAGTTCACTTTCATTTCGACGGTTCCTGAAATGACTTTGCACTTGCAGGTGCTACAAACGCCACCTTTGCAGGCGAATGGCAAATCGGCTCCAGCGGCTAATGCGCCGTCTAGAATGTTGTCGAAATCGTCGTCCATGACGAAATGGAATTCTTTTCCGCCGTCGATGATTGTTACATCGGTTCCTTCTACCTTTTTCTCTACTATTTTTGCCATTCGAACTTTGTCTTCGTCAGTAATTCCTGATGTAAACAGTTCGTAATGGATTTTATTTTTGTCTAAACCTGCGGCAACTAATTCGTCGCGGATTAGGAATATCATTTGTTCTGGACCGCAAATAAAACATTCGTCGGTTGCTGGAATGTCGATGATATTTTTGGTAAGAACTTGTAATTTTTCTTGTGTAAATCGTCCGTTTAACAGTTCGATGCTTCGGTGTTCTTTGGTTAAGAAATGGAAGATTTCGAATCGGTCGAAATAGGTATTTTTTAATTGCTCAATTTCTTCTTTAAAAATAATTGATTTTACAGTACGATTGAGATAAAACAGTTTAAATGTGCTGTTTGGTTCCGAAATTAAGTGCGTTTTTATAATGGAAAGAATTGGTGTGATTCCGCTTCCTGCCGCAAAAACGATGTAATTTTTAGATTTATCGGAGTTGATTGCTACGTTGAAATCTCCGTTTGGCGCCATTAATTCGATTGTGTCACCTTTTCTTAAAGTGTCGTTTACGAAGGTTGAAAACAATCCGCCGTTGATTTTTTTAACAGCTATTTTCCATGTATTTTCGTTTGGAGAAGAGCATAATGAATAAGAACGACGTGTATCTTGACCGTCAATAATTGATTTTAGTGTAAGATGTTGTCCTTGTTTGTATTGGAATTCTTGCTTTAATTCGTGTGGAATTTCGAAAGAAAGTACGGAACAATCTTTGGTTTCCTTGTAAATATCGGCAATTTTTATGCTGTGAAATTTTGACATAACCACTGAATAATTTTTAACTAACACTTGTTAGTTTGTTATGCAAATTTAGTGAAAATTTTGATATGTTACGAAAACGTTATATTTTTTTTGTTTTAAAACATTAAGACATTAAGGTTCATTGAGTTTAAAGTTTGAAACAGAGATTTTAGAAATTTGAGAAATTATACAATTCCATTGAGTAACACCTGAATCATGTTTGCTTTTAGTACTTCGGGTTTTATTGTTTTTTTCTTTCCGTACCAAATGTAGAGTGTTCTTAGTGTTGAAAGTGTTGAAAAAATTATGACTTCGATGTTTAGGTTTTTGATTTCTCCGTTGGCGATTCCTATTTTGATGATTTCTCGAAAACTTTCTTCGTAGTCGTTTCGCATTTTGATGAAATAAATTAAATCGTCGTCGGTTAGGTGCATCCAATCGTTGTTTAGGCAAGCTAAAGCATCTGAATTTCTTAATGTAATATCGATATGAAGTTGTATTACTCGTTCAATTTTTTGGATGGTTGTGTCATTAGAAGCTAGTATTTCATCGATTACAGAAGTAAATTCTTCGGCGATTTCGATAACGATTAACACTAAAATTTCTTGTTTGGATTTGATGTGATTATAAAGACTTGCCGCCTTGATATCCATAGCTTGGGCGATGTCACGCATGGTTACAGCGCTGTATCCTTTTTCTTTGAAAAGTTGTGCTGCTACGTTTATAATTTCGGTTTTTCTATCGGTAATCTTCATACGAATCAAATATAAAGATTTTTTTGACTTGGGTAACTTTTGTTACTGAAATATAGATTGGATAGTTTTAATTTTGCTTCAGAAATCCATTGATTTGGAACACAGATTAAAGAAATTATAAAAAATATAAATATGGGATTATTAAGCATGTTGGGTTTAGGTGGGAAATCGGAAAGCGTGAAAGATTTTATGGACAAAGGAGCTGTTATTATTGACGTGAGAACCGTTGGAGAATTTCAAAGTGGTCATATTAAAGGATCGAAAAACATTCCGTTGAATACTATTGGAAATCAAATTGACAGTATTAAAAAATTGAACAAACCTGTGATTGCTTGTTGCGCTAGTGGAATGAGAAGTGCGCAAGCGACATCCATTTTGAAGAATAATGGAATTGAAGCTATGAATGGTGGCGGTTGGAGCAGTTTACAAAATAAATTGTAATTTTTGGATTTTGGAAAATAAAAAAACCATCCCGAATTAACGAGATGGTTTGAAAAAAACTCAATTATAAAAAACTACTTACTTTTTAATTACTTTAAAGATTTTCACTTTATCATCAACTAAAACTCGAACAATATATGAACCTGATGAATATCTGGACATATCAATTGTTGTTTCATTTTCGTTTACCGATTTTGAAAAGACAACTTGACCAAGTATATTCACAACTTCAAGATTTGTCATCATTTCTGTTGAAGAAATAGTTACAAAATCAACTACTGGATTTGGATATAATTTGATAACGTTTGCTACAAATTCCTCGTTTCCTAAACATCCACCTAAAGTCATTGTTACTGCCAATCTTGTTGGGCTTTCACAACTTGTTACCGTTTGAGAAGCGTAATAAGTTGTTCCCGAAACTAAAGCTGTTCCTGATGGAATTACATTTCCGCTTGACGGTGCATCATACCAAACAATATTTGAACCTGTGACAGATATTAATCCGACAGTTTCTCCTGCGCAAAACGTTTGATTTGCAAATCCGGTTGGTACAGCTGTTGGATTTATTGAAGCCGTAACAGCAACTCTTGAAGTAGTACAAGAACCATTTGTTGCTTCAACATAATAGGTTGTAGATACTGAAATAGTTGGCGTTGTAAAACTTGAACCTGTTGCTAATATCGTTCCGCCAGAAGCATTTGCATACCAATTTAATGTTCCTAAACCTTGTGTTGTTGCACTTAACGTTAGTGTTCCTGCATCGCATCTACTTGCTGGAGTTGTTGAAAGAACTGTTACTGCTGTAAAAATAGTTGCAGTAATTGGAGTTCTTGCAGAAATACAAGTTCCGTTTGTAACCTCAACATAATAGGTTGTTGAAGTTGCTAAACTTGGTGTGTTGAATATTCCGCCGGTAGTTAATGCTGCTCCACCACTTGCATTGGCAAACCAACTTATTGTTCCCACATTTGATGTTGCTTGTAATTGAACACTTCCAGTTCCGCATCTACTTGCTGGCGTAGTTGATGTTATTATTGGAATATCATAAACTGTAGCCGTAATTGCCGTTCTGATTGAAGAAACACATCCGTTGTTTACTGCTTCTACATAATAAGTTGTAGTTGTTGCAATACTTGGTGTTGTAAAACTTGAACCTGTTGCAATTGAAGTTCCACCACTCGGAACACTATACCAATTGATAGTTCCAACGGAGAAAGTTGCGCCCAAAGTTACCGTTCCTGTTCCGCAACGACTTGCAGGCGTTAAAGTTGTATTGAATGGTCTATCGTTTACAGTTACGAGAACAGGAATTCTAGCCGATTGACAACTTCCGTTTGTTGCTTGAACATAAAATGTAGTTGTAGTTGACCAATTACTTAACGAAAAGTTATTTCCCGAACCTTGAACAATTCCACCAGTTGGCACATTATACCAAGCTAAAGTTCCTGCACTTGCTGTTGCCGAAATAGTAAAGGTATCGCCACCACAAATGGTTGTTGGAGTTGTTGAAATTATTGTAGGACTAGGATTAATTGTAGCAATTACCGCTGTTCTTGTTCCTGTTGCACAACTTCCGTTTACTGCTTCTACATAATAGGTTGTAGTTATTGAAATACTTGGTGTTGTAAAATTATTGGTCGTTGCCAAAGGAGTTCCACCAGTTGCGTTGGCATACCAAACTACATTTCCAGCGCTTGATGTTACATTTAATGTTACACTTCCGGCATCGCATCTACTACTTGGCGTAGTTGAAGTTATTGTTGGAGTTGTATTTACAGTTGCAGTCACAGCAGTTCTTGTAGAAGTACAACTTCCGTTAGAACCTTCTACATAATATGTTGTAGAAACTGAAATACTTGGTGTTGTAAAACTTGTACCAGTTGCTAAACTTGTTCCGCCAGATGCGTTTGCAAACCAATTAATAGTCCCAGAATTGGCTGTTGCCGATAATGTTACTGTTCCTGCATCACAACGACTGTTTGGTGTAGTTGCTGTAATAATTGGCGTTGTATTTACAGTTGCAATTACTGCTATTCTTGGTGACGTACAACTTCCTGTTGTTGCTTCTACATAATAAGTAGTTGTTGCACTTATACTTGGAGTTGTAAAATTATTGGTTGTTGCCAAAGGAGTACCGCCAGTTGGATTTGCATACCAAATTGTATTTCCTGCACTTGATGTCGCATTTAATGTTACACTTCCTGCATCACAACGACTTGCTGGTGTTGTTGAAGTTATTGTTGGTGTTGTATTTACCGTTGCAATTACTGGAACTCTTGCGGAAGTACAAACTCCGTTAATAGATTCAACATAATACGTTGTAGTTGCTGAAATACTTGGTGTTACAAAACTTACTCCAGTTGCAATAGCTGTTCCACCTGTTGGATTTGCATACCAATTTAAAATTCCAATATTAGTTGTTGCCTGTAAAGTTACTGTTCCAACATCGCATCTACTTGATGGAGTTGTAGTTGTAACTAAAGGATTAGCAAATACATTTATGTAAGCGTTTAAAGTTACCGTACCTGTTCCGTTATAATTTGCAGCCACTAATGTTACTGCATAACTACCAGCAGTGTTATATGTTATTACTGGATTTTGAATTGTTGAACTGTTTGGAGTTCCGCCAGTAAAAGTCCAAGTCCAAGCCGATGGAATATTGGTTGAAGTATCAGTAAATGTAACCGATTGACCTATACAAACACTCGTTGCACTAGCTGTAAAACTTGCAACTGGCGGTTGTGTTGGGCAAATTTGTGGTGTTGCATCAACAACGGCTCCGTCATTATCGCCACCAAAATAAGCATAAAATGAAGGAGGAAAAGGACATATTCCTATAATCGTTTCATCTGTTGTTGCGCCATCATTATCGCCACCCATGTAGGTAAAAAATGATGGTGGAATTCCGCATGAAGTAGCAGACAATTCGTCTACTGTTGCGCCATCATTGTCTCCACCTAAATAGGCAAAAAAAGATGGTGGAATTCCACATGCTGTATTACTTAATTCATCTACTGTTGATCCGTCATTGTTTCCTCCAAAATATGCGTTAAAATGCGCAGGAATTCCGCAGGATGTTATACTCAATTCTTCAGAAAAAGATCCAGAGGAAGTTCCTCCATTGTATTGAGCATAAGACGATAAATGTGTCAACAAAACGATTAAGAATACAACTATATAATTTTTAGTTGTTTTCATAATTCTAATTTGATTTTAAAATTGTTAATAATTTTGATTTAGAAATGAATTTATTTTAAAACATTTCTTTCAAATTAGATTATTATCTCACGCCACGACCACCAAAATTATATTGTCTTATAGCGCTAACTGTTGTAATACTTGCTCTATCAGAAGTTTTTACTCTTGCCACAACATTTACATAATCGCCACCTCTAAAACCTACACCAACTGCAGTAGCTGGATCTGGCCAAGTTGCTTGATTTGCCAAACCACTTGCTGTAATTGTTCCGTCACCTAAAGTTCCGTTGAAAACTGTTCCACTTGCATTTGAAGTTGTAATAAATCTTTCGGCTACATTTCCACCAAGTTCCATTGCGCCGTAATAGGCTGCACCAGCCGAAGCTCTTCCAGAAGAACCAGTTGCAAAAGCACCAACTTTAACTGGTCCAAAAACTCCAGAACCCGATCCAATTCCTGCAGCACAAGTTCCATTAGTTGCTGGCGTCCATGTTTCATTAGCTAAATAATCATTAATAAGTCCGCCCAATTGAGAGTAAATTGCATTCATTTCGATTGTTCCCCAAGGATATTCATCGGCAACACGATTGGTTGTTCCGCGGCATACTTTTTCAAATTCCATTTCGGTCATTGGTCGTAAAGCAGCCCAATCTAAATAGGCAGAAACATCGCTCCAACTAAGATTATTCATTGCAGTTCCTTGTCCGTCATCACTATTATTTTCTACACCAGCAGTTGCATCACAAACATAAACAGCTGGAATTGCACCATTGTTTCCCGGAGTTGAAATTCTGATACCATTTCTATAGTTGAAACCTGTAAACATTGCATAAGTTCCAATAGCACCAATTGGGTCATTGGCTACGTGTGCCGCTTGTTGGTCGTAAGTTAAAGAGTTTAAATATTCTACATATTGTAATTGAGAAATTTCATATTTCATACAATAAAAAGCGTTGTAACCCATTGGAAAAGTTGCAGGCACATTAGTTGCAGCACCGCCTAAAGTAGCAGAAGTTAAACCGGCAGATTGTGTAGTTGCAGTGATATTAATACTATTAAAAGTTGAAGCACTTGTACCGTCACCTATTTGAAAATTATTTTGAGGCACATTTACCATTTCTATTCCGAAAACTTTATAGTTAAACGTTCCAGCTGGAATTGTCATTTTTAGTGTTACCGACGTAGAAGCTACAGTTCCGCCACCAATTGCGCTTCTGCGGATGAAAACGCCTCGTCCATCAGCAACTGGATCAACTTGTAAAGGTGAAGAAGTTGAATGATCTGTTGCAAGCGAACTCAAACCTGCATGTGCCCAAAGTCTAGTATTACAATCTTGGTATTTGATAAAAACCCAAACCGCATCCCAATTATTAGGTGCGACAGAAGCATTCCAACTGTTGTCCCAAGAGATATTAAAAGTGATGTTGGAACCCGAAACTGATGTTCCTGTAATTTGTACATTATTTGCAGAAGCATTTATTGCAAATAAAAAAGTAACTGCTAAGGCAATTTTTGAAAATAATTTTTTTGATTTCATTGTATTGATTTTTAAAAAGTTATAGGACAAACTTAGGTCACTATAAAACACAAAAAAATACGCTGTTTTGCGTATTTTTAAGAAATCAATAATCTATATTATTTTATTACTTTTTGCCTTTTGAATGGCTTCCAGTTTATTGTGAACTTTAAGTTTATTGTAAATATTTTCAACATGTTTTCTTATTGTTCCTGACGAAAGAAACAAATTATCGGCAATTGCATTGTATTTTAATCCTTTGCTAAGTTGCTCTAAAACTTCAATTTCTCTTGGGGTTAAAACTACCTCATCACAAACTTCTAAATTATCAAAAACTACTGGATCGCGCAGTAATTTTAGTGTTTTTAATGCTATTGATGGCGTCATTGCTGCACCACCATTTAAGGTTTCATTTATGGCATTATGAAGTTCTTCGGGATTAATTTCTTTTAATAGATAGCCATCGGCACCAGCTTTTATAGATTTAAAAATGTTTTCGTCGTTATCAAAAACGGTGAGCATTATAATTTTTATTTGCGGATGTTTGTTTTTCACATTTTCTGTAGCTTCAATTCCATTCATTTTGGGCATTTCTATGTCCATAAGAATTAAATCGATGTTGTGATTTTTTTCCAGTTTATCCAATAAATCAAGTCCATCATTTGCTTTAAATTTTACATCTATTTCATCAAAAAAAGAGAGTTTATCTTGAATCGCTTTTTGCAAAAAAGTATTGTCGTCAACTATGGCTATTTTTATCATTTTACTTGTTATTTAAAGAAAAACTTATTGTTGTTCCTTTGTTTGTTTGTGAATCAATCTTGAAAGTACCGTTTATTTCTTCAATTCGTTTTTTCATGTTATACAATCCGTTTCCAAAGTTTGTGTTTTCAATATCAAATCCTTTTCCGTTATCGGTAACATCTATTTTAATATCATTATTTTGTTTGTATATATTTACTAAAATTTCATTGCCATCACTATATTTTACTGCATTATTTATAGCTTCTTGAATGGTTCTATAAATATTAATCCCTACTAATGATGACAATTTTATGTCTTTCAGTTTATTGTCTATTGCAAATTTAAAATCAATATCTTCTTTAGCACTTTTAGCTTTTTCTATAAAATTAAAAATTCTTGAACGCAAGTCATCAAAGGCAAATTCTGAGGTATTCATTGCCCAAATAGTATCTCGTAGCTCAATAATAGTAGCTTTAGTAAAGTCGCTAATTTTGGTTAATTGGTTGTTTATTTTAGTATCAGTAATTTTATTTCCAAATTTTAAATTGTCAATAGACGAAATTACAAAGGTTAATTGCGCACCAATATTATCGTGCAAATCTCGTGAAATTGAGAGTCGCTGTTCGTGCAATTTGTTTTGAGTCTCTATTTGAGAAATTGCCGATTTCAGTTCGTATTCTTGTTCTTGCTGTTTGTTTTTTAGTTTTTGCTGGCGGTAAATTAGAAATCCAATCAAACCTATAAATAATGCCAACACCGAAACTGCAATTAGTTTATTTCTAGAGTTTTTAGCTTCTATTTCTTGTTGTAGAAGTTGCTTTTCTTTTTTGTTAGATTCATATTTCACATCCAATTCTGCAATTTTCGCATTGGTTTCTTTATTTAAAATCAAGTCTTTATATTCTGAATATTTTTTAAAATTAGAAAATGCCAAGTCAGGTTGCCCCAATAACTCATAACATTCTGAGAGTTTTTTGTAACTGTATTGAATTAAATCTATATAATTAAATTGCAAAGCATCGTGCACTGTTTTTTGATAATATGAAATGGCTTTTTGGTAGTTTTTTTGTGCAAAATACAAATCTCCAAAATAGGATAGATTTTCTGCAACACCAACATTGTCTTTTATTTGTTTCCGAATAGAAAGTGCTTCATTGTATAATTTTATTGCTTCATTATATTGTTTTCGCATTACATAAACGCCAGCAATGTTGTTTAAACTATAAGGAATTCCTAATTTATCATTTACTTTTTCTTTTAGAATTAATCCTTTTTTGTAGAAAAATAATGCGCTATCCAATTCATTTTGCATTTCTTTGAGAACACCATAATTATTATAAATGCCTAAAAGCGGTTTTTCAAAATTATTTTTTTGGGCGATTTTCATTCCTCTTTGCATAAAAATTTGCGCTTTTAAAAGATTGCGCTTTTTAATTCGATAGCCCAACTCACCATATTCTTTAGCTAATTTTTCTTTTTCATTGTTCTTTTCAAATAGTGAAATTGCTTTTAAAGAATAATACAAATCTTTCTCGTACTTTCCTTGATAATAATAAACCAAACTTAAATTAGCATAACTTTCGGCCAATCCTAATTGATAATTTATTTTATATGCATCAGTAGCATTTTTCAAAAAAGTAGCTTCTAATAATGAAGCATTTTTAATTCTATCCTGAAACGGAATTTTATTAATTGCATCAATAGAATTCTTGCTTTGTGAAAAACAAATTGAAGAAATCAAAAGAAAAAAAAGTGTTTTTTTCATCTTATTTATATCAAAATTAGTATTGTTGTCCCTTCGTTTTTATTAGAATTTATGGTAAACTTACCTCCTATTTCTTCTATTCTTTTTTCTATATTTTGCAAGCCACTTCCATATTCTGCCGATGCTAAATCAAATCCATTTCCGTTATCGTGAACCTCTATTACAATGGCAATTTTATCTTTAGAAATGGTGACTTTTATAGCACTTGCACCTGAAAATTTTATGGCATTATTTACAGCTTCTTGAATGCTTCTATAAATGTTTATTCCTACAATTAATGATAGTTTTGTGTCTTTTACATCTTCATTAATTACAAATTCGAAATCAATATTAGTTTTTTCTTCTAGTGCTTTTTCGGCAAAATTACTAATGCGCGATTGCATGTCTTCAAAGGTGTATTCGCTACTTTTCATTGCCCAAATAGTATCTCGAAGTTCTATAAAAGTAGATTTTGTATAATTACTAATTTTAGTAAGTTGCTTTTCGACCTTCTCATTTTCAATTAATTTTGCATATTTTAAATTATCAATTGACGAAATAATATAGGTGAATTGTGCTCCAAGACTGTCTTGTAAATCTTTAGAAATCAATAATCGTTGTTCCTGAATTTTGGTATGATTTTCTATTTCTTTAATTTCCGATTTTAATAAAAATTCTTGCTCTTGTTGTTTGTTTTTAAGTTTTTGTTGTCTATAAATCAAATAACTAATAACTACAAGTGCCAATGAAATTAACCCAAGAATTTGAAATTGAGCGGTTTTATTTTTTATTTGAAGTTCTTTTTCAGATATTTTGGCTTTAGAAATTAAAAGTTCTTTTTCTTTTTTATCATCTTCATAAAAAGTTTTTAACTGAGCAATAGAAGCTTCCTTTTTTTCATTAATTAATTTCTTGTACACCAACTGGTATTTTTCTGAAATATCTAATGCTTTTTTATAATTACCTTGACCTTTGTAAAAATCGATTAACACTTTATAATTTTTCACCAAACCTGGATTGTAATTTACTTTTTCGGCAATCGAAATACTTAAATTGGTGTACCTTTCAACTTCCAATGGTTTATTAGAAAATAAAGCGAGTTGTGCCAAATTAGCATACGAATCGGAAATTTGCTTCTGACTTTTATTTACTAAATCCAATTCTAAACACGCATCAAAATAATATTTGGCACTGTCCAATTTATTAGAATACATAAAACAATTGGCTTTATTGTCTAGAAATGTGGCTTTTAAATCTCTAGATTTTATGCTTTCGCAAATTTTTAATCCTTCGTCGTCAAGTGCTAATGCTTGTTTAAAATCACCATTCATACCATAGATATTTGCCATAGTGTGAATGGCAACCAAGTAGGAACCGTTATTTTTATTTTTTGCTAATATTTTTCTGGCACTATCTAAATGTTTTTTTGCCAAATCGCTGTCTTCCTTTTGCAAATACATTTGACCTAAATTAGCGTGAATTCCGCCAATTTTTACAGTATCTTTAAGTTTTTCTGCAAGTTGCAAAGCAATTAATAAATTCTTTAACGAGTTGGGATAATCACCATTATTTTTATAATAATTACCTAATCCACTGCAAGTTATAACTAGCAACGAATCGTTTTTAGACTTTTTTAATAAATTGAAAGCTGTTGTGTAGTTTTTAAAACTTTCAAGTTCATCACTCATTCGGTGGTAATAAATTCCGTCGCAGATGCAACCTAAAGCCTTAAAATTATTGGGTTCATTAGTCGTATTTTTTTTAATACTATCGGCATAATTTCTAATCTTAAAATAATCGGAATTTCGAAGCGAATAAGCCGTATTAAACCAGTTTACAACCTGTTTTTGATGGCTAGAAAATGAAGTCGAAATTAGTTTTTCGTCTTTATTTTTACAGGAAACTAAAACTAATATTACAACAACTATTGCTTTCTTAATCATAAAGTTAGTATTTTCATTGTCTAAATTTAATTATTATTTCCTTTAGAAATGATTTCTATAAAAACTTTTTGAAGTTCAACAACATCATCACCCAAATTTTTCATGTCTTTCTTGTAGCTAGAATTGTATTGGTCAGATATGAAAATCTTGTCATTAAGCATTTTTTGTCTTTTGTTTAAAGCAACAATCATTTGGTGTAATTGCTCCATAGTTTTAGCATGACTGTTCTTTATTTCTGCATTTTTGTATAGGAGAAATGAAATAACAAAAAGAAGTACAACTATTAAAAAAACGAATAGATTTGTCATAAAAAAACCATTAAATCAATTACAAAATTGACGTAATGGTTTGTATAAAACAATACGAAGAAATACGTATTTATCCTTTAATTTTTAGATTAAACTCTTTGTCAGAATTGACCACTTCGCCATTATATTGCAGTTTCCAACCCATAGAATTGGTTACAATTAATATCTTAGAAAGCTCACTTATCAATCTATTTTTAGCATTGGTTTTTAAGGTAGATTGTTCTATTTTTTTGGATAGATTTGCCTTAGCTATTTTATTTATTTTATTGTAATCCTCGCCAGTAAATTCGTTAAACGTACTTTGATCTACATTATAATATTTAATATCTGGACTAATTTTTATTTCTTCTTTCGGAATATTGGTAATCGTTAACATCTTATTTGGCGCATCAATATCATAAGTTACTTTACTCAAATCAAAGCTCACAGTCACATCAGCATTGATAACTACCAATGCTTTTTTATCGAACGAAATTAAGTTTCCGAGGTATTTATTTTGATCTTTATAAGTCATTACTTGCGAGAAATGACCTTCGGTAACAACCAATTTACCTACATTTTTTATTTGCTCCTGAATTAAATTGGTGTCATATTCTACCGTCGAACCTTCTTTGGACGAAGTGAAATACTTATATCCAAAAAACAAAACCAATGCCGAAAGAATAACAATTGCCCATTTTCTAATTTCGGCTATTGCTCCAAAAAAACCAACTTTTGAAGGAGTTTGCTGTGTCATAATTATTGTATTTGACAACGAAGATATAAAAATATGACAAGCAAAAAGTGGATTTATTTGAAAATACTCGCCTTTGGAATTTTAATCCAATTCAAAAAAGTTTTACCCTCAATAGATTTAATATAATACAAAATTTCTGATTTTTCATCATAATAAGGCGAACCGTCAAATTCTGCTCCGTTAATTTTTGCTCCAAGATTTACTGGTTCGCTCCAGTTTTTCCAAGTATCATCTAATCGATACGCTATATAAATATCATGATCTCCAAAACTGCTGTAACCAGTTGACGAAAACAAAAGTGTTTTAGTATCGCTCAACAACTGTGGCGTAGATTCATCATTGGCAGAATTGATGGATTTTCCCATATTTTGAAGCAATCCATACGTGCCGTCTTCTTTTCTTGTGGTAAAATATAAATCGGTTCCGCCTTGTGTGAAATCGGTATTTATTGCCAAAATCAATTGTTTTTTATCGGCGGTAATTGTTAAATCGGCAGTATCTTCATAGTTCGAGAACGCAGTAATTTTTATGGGTTCTTTGGTTCCGTTTTTATCAATAAATTCAAAACCACTAACACCCGAATTTATAGTATATGGAATTCCGCCTTTTATCATGAAATCAGCATTGGAATATTCAATATAATTGTAGCGTTCGTTATCGTTCAAAACGGCTTGTGCAATTGGCGTTGACCATTTATTATTAGCTTCTTTTTGACACAAATAAACGGCATCTTTATCATTTTCGGTAACGGTAAAATACAATTGTTGCCCATCATTAGACAAAAGACAATTAAAGATTTCTTTATCAAAATTTATAGCTTCTGGATTGGGTAAAGTATCAAAAACAGCACTGGTATTAATTTTCGCATCAATAGAAATCTCACTATCAGAAATTCCAATAGCATCAATTTGTTTCTGACCTGGAAGCAAAGCAAAACTAAATTCGACTTTAACAGCAACAACATTAGAAACTGCATTGTCTAAGATTGCATATTCAATTCCTGGATTAAAAACATCGGGTATTTCTTCTACTTTTCTTCGTTTTCGTTTAAAATAATAACTCCTATCGGTTATTAAAGTGGTTTTGTATCGAGGCGTTTTGTAATCGGGTTTTCGTGACCAAACGGCATCAAATTTTTCGCCATCGGTAGAAATAAATATTCGGGTAACGCAACCAGCATTTAGGTTTTCAAAAACGGCAACTTGCTTTACTGTTTGAGGTTTTTCATATCCTACAATTATGATTTCTCGTCCATCAAGAGCATTTTTTGGTGTCCATGCATTACCACTATATCCGCCTTGTGGAAAAACATCGGGTTTGCCCAAAATTCTTTTAATTCCGAATTGCTTTCCGCCTAAATCGGATGTGAATTTTATCACTTTTGATGCCCATTGTACTTGTTGTGCGTTGGCAAAATATAGAGAAAAGAAAATAGAGAATAGATAAATGTATTTTTTCATAATAATAATATTTAAAAAATGGGCTGCAACAAAGTCACAGCCCAAGCAACAAAGCTTAATAACCTCTAATTATTCACTTTGATTTTTTCTACTTTTTTTCCTTTAAAGGCAAAAATATATTCTCCATCGGTTGTAATGTCAATTCCGTTTCCATAAAGCGGACTTCCACCTTTACCTTTAGATTCGACCGAACCTTTGGTTTCGCCATTAGTCATGTCTATACCATAAATAATATTTTTACTATTGCGTTGGTCTCTCAAGAAATAATTATCGCCAATGTGATAAAAATAATCTACTCCTTTAATTTTTTCAGAAGCATAAGCTCGTGAACCGTCTTTTTTATTGTAAGCTGCCAATCCTTTTTCAGATAAAACAACCACTTTATCTTCAAAATCAATTACATCAGTCGCTCTGCCTACTTTAGCATCATTGTGTTTTACATCAAATAATTGTTTTCCTGATGCAATATCATAACCATAAAACTCATCACCATCACCAACAAAAACCGATTTATCTTCGTCTACAATTAAATCTGTAATTCTTTTATCAAATTTTTCAGATCGCCAAGCAGTCGTTCCATTAGCATCATCAAGCGATAAAACTCCATTTTTTTGATCTCTATATGCCCAATAAACCGAATAATAAGTTCCATCTTTAGTAGTTCTTATTTCTTGAATTTGAACTTTTCCACCCACTTGCACCAATACTCTATTTCCAGCTTTGTAGATATTTGGCATCGATAATGCGCCAGTAATTTTCTCTGATGCCCATAATAATTTTCCCGATTGCATGTCGTGTTTTTCAACATATTTGGTACGATCACGAGTTCCTAAAATAACAATATAAACGGCCTCTTTAGTAAACAATGGATCTGCAATTGTTCTATAAATTTTCTTTCTGCTGTTTCCATTAAAAAGTCCGCCTGCGCCTTTGTCCATATCGGTTTCATAAACAGATTCCCATAGTTTTTGTCCAGTTTTATAATCGTAAGCCATCAATCCGTTAAGGTAAATAAAAACTTTATCGTCTTTAACCCACAAATCAATAATGGCACGACGCGTTACCAATTCTTTTTCTACAGCACCAGTAAAAGTAGCGTCCCATAGCACTTCGCCATTAACGGCATTAATTCTAACCAACTGATTTTTGAAACCTGCAAATAAAGAACCCAAAGCTGTTGGTTTAAAATTAACCATGATAATTTCGTTTCTTTTGGCATCATAAACATATTTTCCAACACCACCTTTAAAACGATTGGTTTCCCAAATTTTCTCGCCAGTATTGGCTTTTACTAAAATAACAGATGCTTTTTGTGAGATTAAAAACGCGTCCAATTCTGAAATATATTTTACAGTTTCTAACTCACCTTGATCGGAACCTTCTAGTGATTTTGCTCCTTTTTGAATTAAATTTTGATATTGTTCAGAATTCCATAATTCCTTTCCTGACGCCATGTCGATACATGCAACTCTGTCTGTTCCCATACTTCGTGAATCGAAAAGAAACAAATAACCGCCTCCATTTTCTTTAAAAATAGCAAATTGATATTCAGAATTATTAGTTTTATTGGTAGTTATTTTTTTGTAATCGCCATTCCAAACTGGTTTTCCTTCGCTATTTAAAACCGATGCCGAATTGTCGTCTGTAGCAAGAATTACACTTCCGTCGCCATTTGCCAAAGAAAGAAATGATGCTTTATTTTCAAATTCTGATTCCCAAACGGTAGCAAAACTTCCCGATTTTTTTCCGGCACCAGATTTTCCTTTTACTTTGTCTAGTAACTTTCCAAATTGCGCATTGGATGTTAAAGTTCCCATCATACAAATGGAAAAAAATACAATTGATAGTTGTTTTTTCATTGTGAATTAATTTTTAGAGGTTGATTGTTAAAATGTAATTGTATAGCGAATTTTGTAGCGCTGTTGTTTTTGAAGTTTGAAGTCAAATTTGTGATCCAAAATATAATCTGACATGAAATTGGTGAAATTCGGATTTTTAATATCGCTATCTACTTTGAAGAATGTAGACACTTTTCCGTTTTGCACCACACCAATATCAATGGTCATTGTACCTTTTACGTCGGCAAATTTTTTATTCTTTTTCTTTGTAAAATCAGAAGATTGAAATACAGCATTTATTTCATTCGTAACTGTTTCTGCAACAACTTCTTCATCAGTAAGCACAGGTCGTTGCGCCTGCATTACAGGAGAAAGTAGCAGCAAGAAAGTTAATCCGAAAACTATTTTTATTAATTTCATGACCAAATATATTTTTGTTACAAGGCAAACTTATAACCAAAACAAAAGGCAAGAAATACGAATAAATACGTATTTTTAACTAAAACTTTACAAGAGGCAATTGCTGCTGAAGTTGTGCAATTTTTTGTTGAAGATTTTTCAAAAATTTCTGATGATTTTCAGTGTCTGGATTGAAAGCGCGGTGTAAAAGTGATTTTTGAATGGAACAAACTTCATTCATGGTTTCAAATTCAGTTTCTGAAACATAGTTTTCAAAGAATTTTATCCAGATATAATCTATAGCAATTTGACTTGGATGCAACATATCGTCAGCATAAAATCTGTAATCGCGAAGTTCATCCATTAGAATTTCGTAGGAAGGAAAGTATTGAGAGTTGCAAGTTGCGAGTTGCAAGTTTTGAATCGCAGTTATTAGATGTGCCTTGCTTCGTTGGTTTTCTACAAAGCCATCTTTGATATGTCGAACCGGTGAAATTGTGAAAATAAATTGACAATTTGGATTTATTTTCTGAATTAAATCAATGGTGCTTTTGATTGATTTTTCTATCTTATCAGCTGATAAAATTTCTTTATCAAATTGATTTTGTGTTACTTTATGACAATTAGCAACGACTTCATTAGAAACTTTATTTTTATAAATCCACGAAGTTCCGTAAGTGATTATGCAATGGGTTAATGAGACAATTTGAGAATATGAAAATGAGATAATTTCGTTTAGATTTTGAAGAAATTCTTCTTTGCTAGAATGACTTAAATCCGAATGAACTTCGTAACAATGCCATAAATCGTTGTGAAAAAAAATATCGTTTTCTGTAAATTCGATTTTATTTACAATTCGATTCGCTAATTTTTCAATCGAAACTGGATTGAAGATTATCCCAAACGGATTGGTGGTATTTTGAAATTTAAAATAATCAAACTTCGCTCCTATATTTTCTGCAAAACAAGAACCCAATGACAGAATTTTAGAGGTGTAATCTATTGGATTTTGATGTTTTTCTATTGCAATTTTGGTGGTAAAGTTCATAGTGTGTCGTTGAAGATTCAAAAGTATGAAATTTATTAAACTAACAATCAAACCATTTCTTTGAATTTGTTACCCATGTAAATCTATTCACTACTTTTGCATTTCCTTAAAATCAAATTGAAAAAATGAATCTTCTATATTCTTACTTAAAACAACATAAAACATTACTGTTTTTTGCCTTAATAATGGCAGCTATAAACATTTGTTTTAGTCTTTCTGACTCTGTTATTACCGGAAAATTAATGCAACATTGTGGTGTGGAAATTGCAAAATTTAATGGTAATAAACTCCAATTTATTAAAACATTGGGCTTTTGGCTTAGTCTTTCGCTTGGTGCCGCAATGGTTTCTAGAGTTACAAAAAATTTTCAAGATTACTTTACTAATATCGTGATTCAACGAACTGGCGCACAGATGTACACAGACGGAATTAAAAAATCGCTCGATTTACCATTTGAAGAATTTGAAGATCAAAGAAGTGGCGAAACATTATCTAAATTGACCAAAGTACGTTCAGATTCGGAGAAATTGATTACGCTTTCAATATCTTTAATTTTCCAAACTGTCATCGGGTTTATATTTGTAATAATTTATGTTTCTAGAATTGATTACCGCATTTCGATTATATTTTTAATAACGGCACCAATTATTGCTTTAATAAGTTCTTATTTGGGTAAAAAAATAAAAGTTGTTTCTAGAAAAATCGTTAATCAAACTAATGCTTTGGCTGGCTCTACTACCGAAAGTTTAAGAAATATTGAGCTTGTAAAAAGTCTGGGATTGACCTATCAAGAAGAAAAACGATTGAACTTAAACACGTTTAAAATTTTGCAATTGGAACTACAAAAAATTCGATTTATTAGAAGTTTGAGTTTTATTCAAGGTACAACAGTGCATTTTTTAAGAACTTGTGTCGTCTTTACTTTGTACTATTTCTTGTTTGGAGGAAAAATTATTATTGGTGATTTATTGACAATGGTTTTCTTTACATTCTTTATTTTTGGTCCGTTACAAGAATTAGGAAATTTTATAATTGCGCTTAATGAGACAAAAGTTTCAATGGAAAATTTCAAGATTTTATTGAATGCTCCTAAAGAATTTCGTCCAAAAAATCCAAAACATATTGGTGCTATTCAATCGCTTCTTTTTTCAAATGTTAGTTTCAAACACAAAACGGCAAAACATTCGGCGGTAGAAAATATAAGTTTTCATATAAAACAAGGTGAAACTATTGCTTTTGTTGGTCCGTCTGGTTCGGGAAAAACTACTTTGGTTAAATTATTAGTAGGATTATATCCGCCTGCAAAAGGTGAAGTTTTATACAATTCTATAAATTCTAATGAAGTAGATTTGTTGGATTTACGCAAGCAATTAGGATTTGTAACACAAGATGCTCAGTTATTTTCGGGAACAATTCGCGAGAATTTATTGTTTGTAAAACCAAATGCTACCGATGAAGAATTGTTAGATGTATTGCATCGCGCCAGTTGTGAAACTTTATTAAAACGTGCCGAAGACGGATTAAATTCTACCATTGGCGAAGGCGGAATTAAAGTTTCTGGTGGTGAAAAACAACGATTATCCATTGCCCGAGCGATATTGAGAAATCCAAATTTATTAATTTTTGACGAAGCTACTTCGGCTTTAGATTCGATTACCGAAGAAGAAATTAATGCAACCATAAGAAACATTTCCGATTCCAATAGAATTACGGTTTTAATTGCACACCGATTGTCAACAATAATGCACGCCGATAAAATCTTTGTTTTAGAGCAAGGAAAGATTATTGAGCAAGGTAAGCATGAGGATTTATTAGAAGAAAAAGGGCTGTATTATGCTATGTGGCGTCAGCAGATTGGGGAGAGAAAGTAGGAATTTATTTAATTATTCTAAATCAATAACCCTATCAGAGTTTTGAACTCTGACAGGGTTTAACCTAAATAAAACTTTATTTTACTTCACAAAATCAACAGCTTTCTCCAAAGCATCCTTAATTCCATTTACATTTTTACCTTTTCCAGATGCGAAGAAAGGTTGTCCACCACCATTTCCATCAATATATTTTCCTAATTCTCTAATTACATTTCCAGCGTTTAAAGATTTTTCTGCTACTAATTCTTTTGAAATATAACAGTGAATATTTGGAGTATTATCTTCAATTGAAGCTAAAAACACAAACGAATTTGGTTTAGAAGTTCCAATTGCTTGAGCCAAATCTTTAGTCGAACTCATTGACAAATCAACTTGTTTTGACAAAAAGTTAATTCCGTTTATTTCTTGAAAATCGGCAACTAACGTATTTTTTAATCCGTCGATTTTCTCTTTTAATAATTGCTCAATTTGTTTTTTCAACTTCGCATTATCATCTTGCAATGAAGCTACAGATTTTAAAACATCTTGCGGATTTTTCAAAGTTCCCTTGATTTCTGCTAAAGTATTTTCTTGATTTTGATAAAAATCTTTCACAGCATTACCAGTAATTGCTTCAATACGACGAATTCCTGCGGCAACTGCTCCTTCAGAAATGATTTTGAAATGCCAAATTTCAGCGGTGTTTTTCACATGAATTCCACCACAAAGTTCTTTGCTTTCGCCAAATTCAATCATACGAACCGAATCACCATATTTTTCACCAAACAAAGCCATCGCACCTTTATCTAATGCTTCTTTTATCGGAATATTTCTGTGTTCTACTAATTGCAATTGTGCTTCAATTTGTGCGTTTACGCTTGCTTCTACATGACGCAATTCGTCATCAGAAACTTTAGAAAAATGCGAAAAGTCAAAACGCAAATAATTTGGATTTACCAACGATCCTTTCTGTTCAACATGCGTTCCAAGAATGTTTCTCAAAGCTAAATGCATCAAATGTGTAGCCGAGTGATTTTTGGATATTGAAGTTCTTAAATTAGTATTTACTTTGGCTATAAATCCAGCTTCAATATTCTCTGGAAGTTGTTTTGCAAAATGTAATATTAAATTATTTTCTTTCTTAGTATCAATAATATCAATCGTTTCGTTTGCAGAAACTAGCGTTCCTTTATCGCCAACTTGTCCTCCACCTTCTGGATAAAATGGTGTGTTGTCTAAAACAATTTGGTATAAAATTCCATCTTTTTTAGAATCTACTTTACGGATTCTTGTGATTTTTACTTCGTTTTCCGTTTTGTCGTAACCAACAAATGTTTCTACATTTCCTGGAATTAAAACTGACCAATCTTCAGTTGAAACTTCGGAAGCTGCACGAGAACGTGTTTTTTGTTTTTGTAATTCTGATTCGAAATCTGATTCATTAAACGAAAATCCTTTTTCTTTCAAAATTAACGCAGTCAAATCTTTTGGAAATCCGAACGTATCGTATAATTCGAAAACTTTTGCTCCAGAAACTTCTTTTCCTGATGTTTCTGCAACTACTTTATCTAACAATTGTAATCCTTGATCTAAAGTTCTTAAAAACGAAGCTTCTTCTTCACGAATAACATTAGTAACCAATTGCTGTTGTGATTTAATTTCTGGGAAAAATTCGCCCATTTGATTCGCCAAAACTTCTACTAATTTATTGATAAAAGGTTCTTTGGTATTCAAAAATGTAAATCCGTAACGAATAGCACGACGCAAAATTCTACGAATAACATAACCTGCACCAGTATTGGATGGTAATTGTCCGTCAGCAATAGCGAAAGCTACTGCACGAACGTGATCTACAATTACACGAATTGCTACATTGGTTTTGTTCTGTTCTTCACTTACATTTTTAACATCGTTGGAAGTGTATTTTAATCCTGTAATTTGCTCTACTTTTTCAACAAGCGGCGTAAAAACATCGGTATCATAATTGGAAGTTACATTTTGCATCGCCATGCACAAACGCTCAAATCCCATTCCGGTATCTACGTGTTGTGCTGGTAATTTTTCTAAACTTCCATCAGCTTTTCGGTTGAATTCCATGAAAACGTTATTCCAGATTTCAACCACTTGCGGATGATCGGCATTTACTAAACTTCTTCCAGAAACTGCTGCTCTTTCGGCATCGGTTCTTAAATCGATATGAATTTCGGAACATGGACCACACGGACCTTGATCGCCCATTTCCCAAAAATTGTCTTTTTTATTTCCAAGAATAATTCGGTCTTCTGGAACATATTGTTTCCAAATATCCCATGCTTCTTGGTCGAAAGCAACATTTTCGGCAGGATTTCCCTCAAAAACTGAAACATACAAACGGTCTTTGTCTAACTTTAAGACTTCGGTTAAAAATTCCCAAGCCCAATCCAATGCTTCTTTCTTGAAATAATCGCCAAACGACCAGTTTCCAAGCATTTCAAACATGGTATGATGGTACGTATCAAAACCTACATCTTCAAGATCGTTATGTTTTCCCGAAACACGAAGACATTTTTGCGTGTCGGCTATACGTTTACTTTTTGGCGTTCCATTTCCTAAAAAGTATTCTTTGAACTGCGCCATTCCTGAATTATTGAACATCAAAGTTGGATCGTCTTTTAGAACGATTGGTGCCGATGGAACTATTAAGTGTCCTTTGCTTTCAAAGAAATTGAGGTATGCCTTACGTATGTCTTGTGATTTCATTGTGTTTATTTTTGACACTAATTATGTTATGAAATGATATTTTGTTGCTATGGTTTACTAGCTAGCCCTGATCGTAGCGATACCTTTTGTATAGCGTAGAGCAGGAACATGGAATACAAAGATGCCAAAAGTTTCGCTTCTAAAAAATAAAAAATAGATTTAGAATGAAACATTTCTTAAATTTGTTCGTATAACCATTGTTATTCTTAAAACTGGTGCAAAAATAGTATAATTTAAGAAATGTCGAAGAAAGTTAAGTATTATTACGACTCGGAAAATTTGGCTTACCGAAAAATTAGTCCGCAAAAGAGAAAAAAATTTGGTTTTGCCTTATTATTCTTGATTGCGTCGGCGTTATTTGGATTTCTTTGTTTTGTAATTTTGATGAATACACCTTACTTTGAAACTCCAAAAGATAAGATTCAGGCGCGAGAAATTGAGAATATGAAGCTTCGCTATGCTATTTTGAATAAAAAAGTAGAAAATATTGATGAAGTAGCGTCAGATTTAGAACAAAGAGACAACAATTTGTACCGTGTTTATTTTAATTCGGCACCGATTAGCGAGGAGAAAAGAAGAGGAATTATTGACCGAAATAGATATAAAGAACTGGAAGGATTTAACAATTCTGATTTAGTGATTAACACTTCTCAAAAGGTAGATGGAATTTCTAAAGCATTGGCAGTTCAATCGAAATCATTGGATGAAATTTTGATTTTGGCTAGAGCAAAAGATAAATTATTGAGTGCTGTACCTGCAATTCAGCCGGTAAAAAATGAAGATTTGAAACACATGGCATCTGGTTTTGGCTACAGAAGTGATCCATTTACTAAAGCACGAAAAATGCACGAGGGAATGGATTTTACGGCTGCAACAGGAACACCAATTTATGCCACTGGCGATGGCGTTGTTAAAAATGCAGACAATTCACTTTCGGGTTATGGAAATCATATTGAAATTACACACGGATTTGGATATTTAACTTTATATGGACATTTGAGCAAGTATAAAGTTCGCGCTGGTCAAAGAGTAAAACGCGGAGATATTATTGGTTATGTAGGAAGTACAGGACGAAGTGAAGCACCACATTTGCATTATGAAGTTCATAAAGATGGAAAAGTGGTGAATCCAATTAATTTTTATTACGGAAATATTTCGGCTGCGGAATATGTTGCCATATCAAAAATAGCGAATCAAGAAAATCAATCATTAGATTAACGATTGAGGATTTTTGAAGTCAATTAAAAAGAAAATCAAATTGGAATTTGGAATTTATTAATTTGGAATTTAAAACTTATGCACATAGAATTATCTAAAGACAAATTATATTTTAGTATTGGCGAAGTTGCCGAGGCGTTTGGCGTGAATGCATCGCTAATTCGTTTTTGGGACAAGGAATTTGACATCTTGAAACCAAAGAAAAATGCTAAAGGAAATCGAATGTTTACCCAAGAAGATGTAAAAAATTTACAATTGATTTATCATTTGGTAAAGGAACGCGGATTTACTTTGGAAGGTGCGAAAACCCATTTGAAAGAAAGTCAGAAAAAAACCCTTGATAAATTTGATATTATTTCTAAATTGGAAGGAATTAAAGCCGAATTAACTAATATAAAAAATCATCTTTAGGAATGATTT
This sequence comes from Flavobacterium sp., assembly GCF_043778725.1. Classification (GTDB taxonomy): domain Bacteria; phylum Bacteroidota; class Bacteroidia; order Flavobacteriales; family Flavobacteriaceae; genus Flavobacterium. The sequence continues at coordinate 46,399 of NZ_JAYWFT010000015.1, forward strand.
TTGCACAACAGTAAATCAATAAACAATAATACAAATTAATTATTAACAGAATCTGAAATAAATTCAGATTAAAAAACTAGAAATTATGAGAAAATTTTTGCCTTGGATAATCTTAGCTGTTGTAGTCTTAATAGGATACACGTGGTTTAAAGGAATTAATAATACGGCAGTAACATTAAATCAAGATGTTGAAGAAGCTTGGGGAAATGTTGAAACCTCTTACCAAAGAAGAAATGATTTGATTGTTAATTTAGTAAAAACCGTTCAAGGTGCAGCTGAATATGAAAAAGGAACCTTGGAAGCAGTAATTCAAGCTAGAGCAAATGCTACAAAAACAGTTATTGACCCTAGCAATGTTACTCCAGAACAGTTGGAGAAATTCAGTCAAAATCAAAGTGCGCTTTCTAGATTATTGGTTACTGTAGAAAGCTACCCAAGTTTACAAGCTAATCAAGGTTTCTTGAACTTACAAAATGAACTTACTAGTACAGAAAATCAAATTCTTACGGCTAGAACTCGTTTTAACGAAGCTGTAAAACCTTACAATACCCATATCAAAACGTTTCCAAACAGTATGTTTGCAGGTGTATTTGGATTTAAAGAAAAAGCATTTTTCAAATCGGTTGAAGGTGCTGAGAAAGCTCCAAATGTAGAATTTAATTTCGACAAAAAAGAAGCAAAATAATGTCTAAAGTAGAAGATTTTTTATCTAAATCTGACGAAGAAGAGATTATAGAAGCTATTCGTGTTGCAGAAGAAAACACATCGGGTGAAATTCGTGTGCATTTAGAAAAAGAGACATCCATTGCTCCTATTGATAGAGCAGTGGAAGTTTTCAATATGCTAAAAATGGAAAATACCAAAGACAGCAATGGCGTTATCATTTATGTAGCTGTAAAAAGTAAACAATTTGCAATTTATGGCGACAAAGGAATTAATGAAAAAGTAACCGATGATTTCTGGAACAGTACCAAAGATATTATGTTAAATCATTTTAAAAATGGCAATAACAAGCAAGCATTGGTTGAAGGAATTATTAATGCTGGAGAACAATTAAAACACCATTTTCCGTATCAAGATGATGATATTAACGAACTTTCTAACGAAATATCAAAAGGATAAATTATGAAAAATCCAAATTTTAAAAATCCAAAATCCAACTGGTTTTTTCATTTCGCACTTTTGATTTCATTTTTTGTTGGCACTAACTTTAGCTTTTCACAATTTACAATTCCGCCAAAACCCGATTTTCAAACCTCAGTTTACGATTATGCCAATCTTTTAAGCGCCTCTGAAAAATCACAATTAGAGCAAAAACTAATAAAATATTCTGATTCTACTACTACACAAATTGTGGTTGTAACAGTTGACAATATAAAAGGTGAAGATATTGGAATTTTAGCTCCAAAATGGGGTCATACTTGGGGAATTGGTCAAGCCAAACAAGATAATGGCGTTTTCATTCTTTTAGCTAAAGAGGAACGAAAAATATGGATTGCACCAGGATATGGAGTTGAAGACAGATTGATTGCTGCAATAAATGGTCAAATTATTAGAGATATTATCATTCCTGAGTTTAAAGCTGGAAGTTATTATAATGGTTTAAATAAAGGTGCCGATGCTATATTTGAAGTTCTAAAAGGAAAATATAAAGGCACGCGAGTTTCTGATAAAAATGATGGAGGAATACTACCAATTTTAATATTTATAATAATTTTTATTGTCATCATTTCAATTATATCTAGAAATAAAGGAGGCAACTCTGGCAATAATTCTGGCGGTCCAAGTTTACTTGACATGATTATTCTTAGTAATATGGGAAGAAGCAGTGGTGGCGGATTTGGCGGTGGCAGTTTTGGTGGTTCTTCCGGTGGTGGTGGATTTGGTGGTGGATTTGGTGGTGGCGGATTTTCTGGCGGTGGTGCTGGCGGTAGTTGGTAATTCTATTGTCCGTTTTTAGTGTTCAAAATTATATATACTTTTATCAATAGAAAATTATTAAATATAAAACCAAAATGCCTTTCAATTGAAGGGCATTTTGGTTTTAAAGCAATGAAATAATGATTCAAAGAAAAATTAAATTAGATCAAAACTGACTTTCCGAAATTTATATTGTCTTGATTACTAGAATTCAATGCTGATTTATTCAAAATTACATTTGCAATTGTATCACCAACATAATCTGTTCCAAAGTTTCGAACCGCATTTAAATCTGGAGTAACAATATTATTTTCTATTGTTGCTTCAACTGCAAATCGTACTGCTTCTGCCTCAATTGTTAATCCAAAATGATCTAGTAACATTGAAGCACTTAGTATTGCAGCAACAGGATTGGCTATATTTTTCCCTTTTCCTTGAGGATAAGAACCATGAATTGGCTCAAATAAAGCTTTGTCTAAACCAATAGATGCCGAAGCCAACAGACCAATCGAACCTCCAATGACACTTCCTTCGTCTGAAATAATATCGCCAAACATATTTTCGGTTACAATAACGTCAAATTGTTTCGGATTTAAAATCATTTGCATTGCTGCATTATCTACAAATAGAAAATCTAAAACCACGTTTGGATAGGATTTAGAAATTTCAGTAACTACTTTACGCCACAATCTTGAAGTTTCTAATACATTGGCTTTATCAACCAAAGTCAACTTCTTGTTGCGTTTCATTGCCGACTGAAATGCCAAATGTGCCACTCGCTCTATTTCATAATCTGAATATTCACAAAGATCGGATGCTGTTTTACCATCGCTACTAATTGTTTTTTCTCCAAAATAAATTCCGCCTGTCAACTCTCTAAAAATTACCATATCTACACCTTCAATTATACTTTTTTTCAAAGGTGAATTGTCTAATAATGTCTTGTAAGCTTTTATAGGTCGGATGTTAGCAAACAATCCAAGTTCTTTTCTAAGTTTTAGCAAGCCTTGTTCTGGTCGTACTTTTGCCGAAGGATCGTTGTCGTATTTTGGATCACCAATGGCGCCAAAAAGTACGGCATCAGAAGCTTTACAAATTTCTAAAGTCGCATCTGGTAAAGGATTTCCTGTTTCATCTATAGCAATTGCCCCAACCAATGCTTCTTTAAATTCAAATTGATGATTGAAAACTTTAGCCACAGCTTGCAATACTTTCACTGCTTGTTTGTTCACTTCTGGACCAATTCCATCGCCGTTTAATAGTGCTATTTTTATATTCATTTGTAACTTATTACTATTTTAATACTAATTTGTTCGTTGTTTCAAATTTCTCTATTTCCGTTTTTTGACTAATTAAAAAATCAATATCATCAAATCCGTTTATCATGCATATTTTCTTGTAGGCATCAATTTCAAAACTTGCTTGTTCTTTAGTATTCTCTAAACTTATTGTTTGACTTTCAAGATTAACTACTAATTTTATAATAGGATTTTCATTAATTGCAGAAAATATCTTTTGTAGAAAATCTGCTGAAACAACAATTGGTAACAAGCCATTATTTAATGCATTTCCTTTAAAAATATCGGCAAAGTAGCTTGAAACTATAACTTTAAAACCATAATCTGTTAATGCCCAAGCAGCATGTTCGCGACTGCTTCCGCAACCAAAATTGTCTCCGGCTACTAAAATGCTTCCAGAAAAAATCTTATTATTTAATGCAAACGAAGCAATGGGTTCATTATTTTCGTCAAATCGCCAATCTTTGAATAGATGATTTCCAAAACCAATTTTATCTGTAACTTTTAAAAAACGAGCAGGAATTATTTGATCAGTATCAATATTTTCAATTGGCAACAGAACTGCCGTTGAAGTGAGTTTAGTGAATTTTTCCATAATTTTAATTTTGTGAAATATCGATAATTTTTCCAGCAATTGCTGTTGCCGCAGCTACTAGTGGACTTGCTAAAATAGTTCTAGAACCTTGTCCTTGACGTCCTTCAAAATTTCGATTTGAAGTAGAAACACAATATTCGCCAGCAGGAACTTTATCATCATTCATGGCCAAACAAGCAGAACATCCGGGTTGCCTAATTTGGAAACCAGCAGCTTCAAAAATTTTATTTAAACCTTCCTCTTGAATTTGTTTTGCCACTTGTTGCGATCCTGGAACAATCAAAGCATGAATATTATCGGCTTTTTGTTTTCCGTTTATGTACTTGGCAACGGTTCTAAAATCTTCAATTCTAGAGTTGGTGCAACTTCCTATAAAAACGTAATTTATGGGTTTGTTAATTAGTGATTCACCTTTATTAAAACCCATATATTCTAATGCTTTTTCAAAAGATGCGTCGTTAGTAGTAGGGATATTTTCTGTAATTTTAATTCCCATTCCAGGATTGGTACCATAGGTTATCATTGGTGCAATATCTGCTGCATTAAAAGAATATTCTTGGTCAAAGACAGCACCTTCGTCGGTTGGCAATGTCTTCCAAAATTTAATTTTTTCTTCTAATTCTTCACCTTTTGGAGCAAATTCTTTATCTTTTATATACTTAAATGTTACTTCATCTGGCGCAATCATTCCGCCTCTTGCACCCATTTCAATACTCATATTACAGACGGTCATCCTTCCTTCCATTGACATTTCTCTAAAAATATTTCCGGCATATTCACAAAAATATCCTGTTCCTGAGTTGGTTCCTATCTTTGAAATTATGTATAAAATAATATCTTTAGGAGAAACATTTTTGGCCAATTTACCATTTACATTTACCCGAAGACTTTTTGGCTTGTTTAACAAAAGACACTGACTTGCAAATACTTGTGCAACTTGACTGGTCCCAATACCGAAAGCTATTGAGCCAAAAGCGCCATGAGTAGAAGTGTGACTGTCGCCGCAAACAATGGTCATTCCGGGTTGTGTAATTCCTAATTCAGGAGCAATAACGTGAACAATTCCTTGATAGTGATGCCCTAGACCATAAAGTGTAATATTATTTTTAATACAATTTATGGTAAGTTGTTCTATCTGATTTCTAGCCAATTCATCTTTTATAGGCAAATGTTGGTCAATTGTTGCCACATTATGATCGGCAGTAGCTACAATTTGATTGGGTCTAAAAACCGGAATATTTCTCTGCTCCAATTCGGCGAAAGCCTGTGGACTTGTAACTTCATGAATTAAATGGCTATCAATATATAATACTTCTGGACCGTTTGGAACATGTGTAACAACATGATTATCCCAAACTTTATCAAATAATGTTTTGTTTTTCATAGTGGTTTTAGTGCTTTTTAGTGTTCTCTGTTGTACTATTTGCAATTTTAAATATCAATTTCATATTAAGCTAAAATTTCAATATTACTCCATTTCACTATTTGATGAACATCGTTATCTAAGACAATTTTTTTCTTGTCGGCCAATTTCAAAAACTCTAAATACACTATATCCAATTGTAATTTTGTCAATTCATATCCAATTTTTTTGGCTCGGTATGCCAATGCTGCACGACCACTTCTTGCAGTTAAAACAATTGCAGATTCGGTCACACCAACTTCATTAGGATCAATTATTTCATAAGTAGAACGATTTTTTATCATTCCATCTTGATGAATTCCAGAGCTGTGAGCAAATGCATTTGCACCAACAATAGCTTTATTAGGTTGCACAATCATTCCCATACTTTCCGATACTAATCTGCTGGTATCGTATAGCAATCTTGAATTAATATTGGTATCAAACCCCAAGTTGGGATGTTGTCTTAAAATCATGACGACTTCTTCAAGAGAGGTATTTCCTGCACGTTCTCCTATTCCGTTTATGGTACATTCTATTTGTCTAACTCCATTTATTACGCCAGCAATTGAGTTTGCAGTTGCCAAGCCCAAATCGTTATGGCAATGACAAGATAGGATTACATTGTCTATACCAATAACATTTTCTTTTAAATATTTAATTTTCGCACCATATTCGTCTGGCAAACAATAACCAGTTGTGTCTGGAATATTTAAAACTGTTGCACCAGCTTTTACAGCTTCTGAACATACTTTAGCTAAAAATTCATTGTCTGTTCTTCCTGCATCTTCGGCATAAAATTCTATATCGTCAACAAATGTTTTGGCGAAGAAAATGGCTTCTGCAGCACGTTCAATAATTTCTGATTGCGTTGCATTAAATTTATATTTTATGTGCGAATCTGACGTTCCAATACCGGTGTGAATTCTTGGCTTTTTTGCATATTTTAATGCCTTTGCAGCAACTTCAATATCTTCTTTTACGGCACGAGTAAGAGCACAAACCGAAGCATTATTTATAATTTTAGCAATTGCTTTGACCGATTCAAAATCACCTGGACTAGATATTGGAAAACCAGCTTCTATGATATCTACACCCATTTCGTCCAATCGTTGTGCAATTATTACTTTTTGACTTGTATTTAATCGGCAACCTGGAACTTGTTCTCCATCACGTAAAGTGGTGTCAAATATTTGTACTTTTTGATGATCCATAATTAATTATCAAACATAATTTTAGTTTGTCAATACGAATTTATACTTTGCACAAGTAAACGGCATGAATTAAAAATCATACTTTACGATACTAAAAAAAACAAAAACAATTTTAATATATTGATTTTCATATATTTAAAACAAAAAATTTACAATGGCAAACCCAATAAAAGATAATTTATTTGTATTGATTCAGTCGCTATCGAAGTCTGAAAAAAGACAATTCAAGCTTTACGTGCATCGATTGGGTGATAATACAGATGCCAAATTTTTAATGCTTTTCACTCATTTGGAAAAAATGAAAGAGTATAATGAAGAAGATATTTTAAAAAGTAAAATTGTTTCTAAGATGCAAATTTCCAATTTGAAAGCGCATTTATACAAGCAAATTTTGATTAGTTTGAGAATGAATCCTGTAAATCAAAACATTAGAATTCAAATAAGAGAGCAACTTGATTTTGCTACCATATTGTACCACAAAGGATTGTACAAGCAGAGTTTAAAAATATTAGACAAAACCAAGCAAATTGCCATTGAGCAAGAGGAAAAAAATATTGCATTTGAAATTGTAGAATTAGAAAAAATTATAGAATCGCAGTACATTACAAGAAGTATTGGTGATCGTGCAAATTCGCTGGCAATTCAGGCCAAAGAACTTAGTAGACAAAATGTTATTGCGAGCAAACTTTCTAACTTGTCTTTGCAACTTTATAATATTATGCTAAAAACTGGCTATGCCAAAAGCGATTATGAGTTGCAAGAAATCACTAAATACTTTAATAAACAAATGCCAAAATATGCATTTGAAACGTTAGGATTTAGAGAAAAACTTTGGCTTTATAAAGCACATTTGTGGCACAGTTTTTTAATTCAAGATTTTTTATCATGCTATAAATATTCTAGAAAATGGGTTGATTTATTTTATGAAAATCCGCAGATGATCAATTTAAATCCTGTATGGTATATTAAAGGAACTACCTATTTATTAGAGTGTTTGTATTTAATAAAGCATCAATCGTATTTAAAAAAAACATTAGTAATGTTTAATATTAATGTTACATCAGATCTTTTTCCTAAAAATGATAATTTAAGTTCGTTGTATTTTTTGTGCAATTATGGAACGCAATTTAACCTGCACTTTTTAGAAGGAAATTTTGAAGGTGGATTATATTTAGTAGATGAAACCTTAAAAAAATTAAAAGAAAATAAGGATAGAATTGACGAACATCACGTAATGGTTTTTTATTATAAAATTGCTTGTTTGTATTTTGGAATGGGCAACAATATTAAATGCATAGACTATTTAAAGAAGATCATTGACAATAAAAACTTGGTAATGCGCGAAGATTTAATGTGTTTTTCTAGAGTTTTAAGTTTGGTAGCACACTATGACGCTTCATTAGATTATCATCTTGAACTTCAGTTAAAAAGCACGTACAAATTTTTAATAAAAATGAATGATTTACACGAAGTTCAACGAGAAATGATAAAGTTTTTAAAGAATTTGGGAACAATTTATCCACACCAAATTAAATCGGAATTCAAGAAACTTCATGCACGCCTTATACAATTTGAAGATCATCCTTATGAAAAAAGAGCTTTTTTATATTTGGACATTATATCGTGGTTAGAGAGTAAAATTGAGAATAAGCCAGTTGCCATGATTATTCAAGAAAAAGCAAAAAAACTTATTCGATAAATTTTAAATCATAAGTTATAAAAAAACTCGTTTAAATATTTTTAAACGAGTTTTATTGAAAAGATATGGTTATTTTAATTCCACATCATTCCACCCGATTTTTTTTCTTTTCCGGCAAATTTTTCAAGCTTGTATGTTAATGAAAACATTACATAACGCTTAAGTACTACATTTTCTTCATCTCTTATTGATGTTGCGCTAATGGTTCTTGTAGCACTTTGATTCTGATTTAAAAGATCATAAACTTTTACTTTAGCCATTAATTTTTTATCAAAGAAACTATAAGATAAACTGGTGTTCCATAGATAGAAATCTTTCTTGAAACCATCGTCGATATTAGAGTTGTAAGTATATCCAAAATCGTTTCCGAATGTCCATTTTTTGGGCCAATAGTTGGTAACTTGTATGTTAAATTTATGCGTAAAATTGGAAGCTGATTCAATGACATAATTACTATAATTAGTGTTGTTGTAGGAGTAATTATATGAAGGATTTATAGTTATTAATTCGCCATAATCATAACTAAAATTGATTCTAGGAGAGAAACTATAGGTCTTTGCATTGTACAATAGTCCATCGGTAAACCCTTTAGAGAGTCCAAAATTATTATTTACACGCAATTCATATCTAAACTTGTGTGCTCCTTTTTTTATTGTTTTATTCCAATATACGCCAAGCCAAGAAGTATAAGTTCCCGAAACGTTTTCATAAGTTGAAGTTCTTTTTCTATTATCATCATAGGTCACAGAAAACACAATTTGGTTATCATAAAAATTTCCTCCAGAGTAAACGCCATATCCTGAACGAGTTGCATAATCAAAATCTCTATATGAAAAATAAAGTCCATGATTTTTATTTAAATCTAAATTTGGATTTCCTATAAAAGTATTCAACGGATTGGCTAGGTTTTCTACAGGCAAAACTTGTTTAGCAGTGGGAAGACTGTAGGTATAATTATAGTTTATCCAAAGATTTTTAGTTTTTGAAAAACGATAACCACCATAAGCATTGATATAGGGCAAAACATAATCTTTATTGAGCGAGGTTTTCACATTTAAATAATCTACATCATTTTCAAAATTGATTATTGTTGTTCCTGCATTTAGTGAAAAATTCATCTTTTTACTATTGTATGAAATGCCTGTATTGGGCGAAACTGTTTTTTCAAGAGAATTGAAAACATTAGACAATTCATCATTAAAAACAGAATATGATTGTGACGTATTATTAAAATCGAAAGATTCTTTGGTGTCTTTATTACTTTCTTGTTTATATTCTAATCCTAATTTTACGTTAAGCGAATCGGTGATTGGCTGAAAAAACTCAAGTTCTGTTCTATAATTGGCATTTATATTCTTCGAATTATTGAATTGATCACGAGTATCATCGGGCAATAAATCTTGATAAAAAATAGTTTTAGATTTTATATATTCATCTACTTTAGTCGTGGTATTTTCGTTTTCAAAAACCAAACTAAAATATTTACCTTTTCTCTTAAATGATTTTGTAAAAGACAGAGTGTTGGTAAAACTATTAGAATTATTTTCATTGAATGTATCAGAATCACTTTGATTTAGCATAGCATTTGTAGCATCAAATGATGATTGAGATGAAATATTTTTGTTTCTACTATTAGATTTCACAAAGTTGGGCTCAATGGTTATAGAAGCAGTGGTGTCTATTTTATATTCAAAAACCGACGTCATACTGTGCACATAACGATCTTCGTTTAAACTTGAATTTGAATTTGTAGTAAAATTTCCAGAAGGTAAAAAATTTGTTAAATTAGTTCTATTATTATTTTTGGTAGTTGCACCCGAATAAAAATAGCTCGCAGATGCTTCAGAATCTTTAATCCATTCGTCAGAATAGTTAATTCCTACTAAATTTGATTGTGTAATTCCTGTTCCGCTTCCAAACCTTCTTCCGTTAATTCCAAAAGTACCATTATCATCGAACCAAACACTTCTATTTCTTCCACCGCCCATATTATCAAAAACTTCATCCATAGAAAATCCAGTAGAATTTATATTATTGGAAGATGCGAGAACACTTATTTTTCTTTTATTTTTGAAATAATTAATTAACATACTACTTTCATACCTTTTATCTGAACCATAACCGCCCATAAATTTTCCGAAGAATCCTTTATTTTTATCTTCATCGATTGTCAAATTTATACTGGCATTATTTGAGCTAGAAGCAGCTCCGGTTTGCTCTTCTTTTTTAGTTTTAGTATCTGTAACTTGCACTTTATTAATGATGTCGGACGGCAAATTTTGCAATGCTATTTTTCCATCTTTATCAAAAAAAGGCTTACCGTTAACAAGAATTTGGTTAACTTCTTTTCCGTTTACCGTTATTTTACCTTCTGCATCAATTTCAACTCCAGGCAATTGTTTTAAAAGAGTTTCCACATTGGCATCTGGACGAACTTTAAACGATGAAACGTTAAATTCTAAAGTGTCTTTTTTAATTCTTATTGGTGGCGCTTCACTTTTTACAACTACTTCATCTAGATTATTAATTGCTGGTTTCAACATTAAAATACCAAAATCTTTATCAGCATTTATAGATTGCAAATTAATCTTATAATCTGTATAAGTTACAAAAGAAACTTTTAGATAAAGAGGCTTATCAATTTTCTTAATTTTAAAGTCAAACTTTCCAAATTTATCTGTAATTGTGTAGTCAACAACAGAAGAATCTTTTACTGAAGATAAGTAAACCGTAGCAGATTCGATAGGAAGATTTGTAGATTCATCGATAATTTTTCCTTTTAAAGAAAAAACATTTTGTGCAAAAGAGATAGAACAAAAAAGGAATAAGACTAAAGTAGTATAAAATTTTGGCATAAATTGGATTTATTTTTTGATTAATATTATAACTACAAATTTTATATTTTATTATTTAAAAGAATAAATTTCTTACAAACTTTAACATAATTATTTAAATAAAAAAACTCGTCTAGTAGTAAATCTAGACGAGTTTTATTTATTTTTTCTTTTTATTTTTCTTAACCACTTTTTTTGCTGGTGTGGTTTTAATTGGAGTTTCAGGAATTATCTCTGCTCCTCATTTTAAAACCTTCAATGACTCAGTTGCAAAGCTATTAGTTGGGTCAAGGGCTAAAGTTTTATTAAAATATTCTTTAGCTTTTACCTTATCTGTGTTTGCATAAAAAGAGGCAATATTATTATAAGACTCTGTAAGTTTTGCTTTATTCTTGGTGATTTCTTCATCGCCTTTAGCAGAAACTATGTCTATGTACTTTTGATAATTGGTTGCCATTACATCATCTTTTTCTAAAGAGCTGTTTATTCTTGCTTTATACAAGTAAGCTTCTTGATAATTTGGTGTTGCTAAAATGACATTATCAATTGCTTTGTCTGCTTTATCTAAACTTACATTATCAATTGTTTTAGCATCTTTTCCTCTATTGATTGTATATACAGAAAGTCCGTAATAAATATTATCCTCAAGAAAGTTTTTAGAACTAGGATTAGTTATAGCAATTTCAAATAATGCACCTGCTACATCATAATTTTTTTGAGTAAAATATTTTTTAGCAATTTCGTTCAATAAATTAGCCAAAGTTGGTTCCATAGTTACTGCTTTTTTAATTTCTGTAGTTCCAGAGTTTAGTAAAGCAACATCAACAGTTTTACCATCAGCACCAATAGATTTCTTAATCATTGACAAGCCAAGGTAGTAGTAATCGCCGGCAATTAATTTATTAGTTCCTTTATTAATAAATTCATTAAGAGCAGCAATAGCAGCATCGGCATTTCCATTTTCGTAAGCAGAATATCCCAAATAACGTAAAATACGCGGATTGACTTTATCCAACTTCTTCATTTCATTAGCTTCTGCTTCTAACGATACATAATCTTTAGCCAAGATTAAGAAATCGGCATGACGCATACGAGAAGACAAAGAATAGTCAGTAAGGCTAAGATATTTTTCGTAACTATCTAAAGCCCTTTTAATATTTTCTGTATAAGTAGAAGTTTTATTATTAGCCCACAAATAGTAAGTTTCTGCTAATTCTCTATGAACTGGACCATAATTTGGGTTTAAAGCAAGAACTTCATCATAGGCTTTTATGGCTTCGCTGTATGCTTTAGCACCTTTTAATAAAACACCCAATTGCATTTTAGCTCTAATCAAAGAATTATCTGTTGCATAAGCACTTCTATAGGCAGAATAAGCTTCGTTTTGGTTTTTATCACCATAAAAAGCATCTCCTAGCGTCAATAAAATTTGTGCATCTGTTGGATTGGCAGCTTTGGCTTTTTCTAAAACTGCAATAGCACTTTTATAGTCTGGTTTTTCTGCATTTATGTATGCTTTAGCCACATAAATATATTCTTCAACGTCTTTTTTCTTGGCGTCTTTCATTGCTAAATCAAATTTAGCTTTAGCTCCAGCTACATCGCCTTTATTTAAATCCATTTGGCCAAGACCAATAGAATTAAATTTTGCTCCATCACCTGATGCCAATCCTTTATCAAAAGATATTTTGGCTGAATCTTCTATACTTTGTGTCAAATATATATTTCCTAAAAGAAATGATGCTTTACCATTGCTTTTTGCTTGGATAATACCCTTCAACATTGATTTTGCTTTTTCGTACTGTTCGGCATCAATAGCTTTTTTCGCTTGATCCAAGTCTTGTGCTTGAGTAACTGCTGCAGAAGCTAATAAAGCAATACTAAAAATTTTAAATTTGCTCATCTTATTATAATTTATTTCTTTGTTTCTATTTGATTTCTAATTCTAATGTCTGTACTTGGCTCTCTTATTGGAGCGAGTCCAGATTGTGAAATTATT
>NZ_JAYWFT010000016.1:0-6795 GCF_043778725.1 Flavobacterium sp.
ACTAGTTCCAAAATGGTAAGCAACATTACCTCCAAATGTTATTTTGGTTTTTTCTTGCGAATACATTTGTATTTGTAAAAAAAGTACTGCGGTAATTAAAAATAATTTTTTCATTGTTTTAGTTTTATTTTTCCCTACTCTTTTTTTGGCTTTTCGGGTTGCGCCAGTTTTAATTTATTTGTTGTTAGATAATTACAGTACAAAACTGCAAACTATCACCAAATAAATCATCAGTTAATCAACGGTAATTGTATCCGTTAATCGACGGTATTTTATATCCGTTGTTTAACGGTGTTGTTACAATTTGATACTAAAAAAAGTGGTGAACTTGCCACCACTTTCTCTAAAAAATGAATTAACCTAGTAGTGAGCTTCTTTATGGTAATGCATTTATTGCTGCTTCTAATTGTGCTTGATTGCCCAAAACAGTTTCTGATAAAGTAAAATTATAAACATCACCAGATTGTACTGTGAACGCTTTAATTGCATAACGCCATTGTCCGTTGTCTTCTGTTACAAATATTGCGTGACATACTAATCCTATTGGTATCTGTCCGTAATGTTCAGAAAATTGTTGTGATGCAGTTAAGTATTTGTCAAATTTTGCTAAACTAGATCCTTGACCGTCATAGTGTAAATAAATAGCCGAGTTGGTTTCGTTATATCCAGTTGGAACTGTTGCTAGGAGTTGCGTTCTTGGTCGCGGATCATTATAAAATCTATCTACATTGGACCATCCAAAACTTGGTAAAGTTGCATTGTATGTTCCAGGAGTAGTTGTTCCTTGTCCGTTTACAATTACACCATTTGCGCCTGTTGGTCCAGGGTCAGTTTGAATCCAACCCAACATGTTAGCAGCTGCTGTTGGTGCTTGTCCTGTCCATAGTGTCATGGCAGCATTTGGTCCACCAGTTAATACTGTAGGTACAGTCAATAAAATTGGATTTACTGTTGTTAGTTGAACGCCACCTTGTGTAGCATTAACATAAAATTCTCCGCCAGAAATGATTAAAGACATTTGTCCGTTGGCTTGCAATCCCATTGTAGTTTTGTCTGTAGTTAACATTTTTCCTCCGTCAAATACTTCGCTGTATTTTACATCTACAAGTCCAGTTACAGGATTTCCGTTTTTTCTTAATCCATTTCCGTTTAGTTTAATTGTTACGCCGTTGGTAGAAATAAATGTCGCCAATCCGTTCTCGGCTGTAAGTGTGAAATTTTGTGTAACACTATTCAAAGCCGCAGTTTGAAGATTTGTAAATGCCTGCGCACTTGGAATTATTGGTTCGTTGGTAGTGTTGTCTTCGTTAGAGCAACTGGATAGAGCAATTAATGCTAAAAGTAAAAGGCTACTGTTTTTTAATGTTTTCATGATTTCTTTTTTTTAAATTGTTGTTTTATAATGTTATATCAACTGGGGTTTTAAATTGTTACCCCAGTTTTATTTTATTTTTAATTATTTTCTACTAGTAGTAAGCAAAATCTATATAAGGAATTCCCATATTTAAAAGTGGTCCACCATTTTGATAAAAATTGGCTCCTGTAATGGTCATTATCCCAAAAGATTGCGGAAAACTCACTAATGCACCAGGTTGATGTACAACACGTCCTCTAATATTTGCAAAATTGTTCAATGCATTTGTAAAAAGAAGCGTGCGTCTAATGGTGTAAGATTGATTGGCAACAATTGATATAGGAGTTATAGAAACATAACTTGTATTGGCAGATGAAAAAACATGGTTTGCAGAGTAGATAATAGTATTTGTGTTGTTGTCGATAATTTCCATTAAATATGGAGTTGCAGCCACGGCAGGTAAACTTTGGTATCCAATACTACAAATAGTTTTGTTTTGTGATAATGTAAAAGTGTATTCGTGAATTTCTGTGTCAAATGTAACAGCGTTTTGATGTCCTGGAAGTGCAACGACATTGTTGTAAAGCTGATTAAAAATTGTGTTAGTAGCGCTACAAGCAGCAACTGGTACTGGAGTTGTTCCTGTTGAACAACCTACAATTGTTATTCCCAATAAGAATAAAAGTCCGATTTTTTTAACTGTTTTCATGATTTCTAAGATTTAAATGTTTTAGTAAATAATTTTCTGTTATGTAGTTATATCAACTAGTGTTTAAATTTGTTACCCATGTATTTAAATTTATTTAAAATTTGTATAAACTTATTTTCAGATATCTTTTTAAAACCACCATTAATATGAACTTTATATACTTATATCAATCAAGTTTTAAAATTGTTACCCTTTCAGTCTAAATTTATTTCATATTCTTGATTGTTTATTTCATATTCTTTATAAATTAGCAGTAAATAAGGCAGTTATGACAGAAAAAAATATTCATCCTGACCAATTATATATAGATGGATTACTCCAAAACAATTCTAGTATTATTCAATCTATATATAAGAAGTTTGTTCCAAAAGTTAAAAACTACATTCGAATCAATAGTGGTGACGATGATCAAGCACAAGATGTTATTCAAGAAGTGCTCATAACTATTTACAATCAGGCAAAAACTAGTGGTTTGCAATTAAGTTGTCCGTTTGATGCTTATTTTTTTCTGCTATGCAAAAGACGTTGGCTTAACGAATTGAAAAAAGCATTCAATAAAGAGGTAACATTATTGGATGAAAATGTATCTATAGAAGAATCGGTTCAAGAGATGACTTTTCAAACCGAAGTTTTTGATGAAAAACAATCGTTATTCGACGAAATGTTTCAAAAGCTAGGCGAGAAATGTCAAGAAGTACTCAAACTGAGTTTTGTCACCAAAACGATGGAAGAAGTAGCCGAAAAACTGAATGTTACTTATGGTTATGTGCGCAAAAAAAAATCACTTTGCACAGGACAGTTAACCGAAATGATTCAGCAATCAAACAGATACAAATCTTTAAAATATTAAAGTCATGAGCGAGCAATTGTACATAACATTCGAAAATTATTTCAGTAACGAAATGTCGCAAGAAGAAAAATTGGAATTTGAAAACCAACTTCAAAATGATATAGAATTGCAAGAAAAATTTAAACTTTATAAAGAAACAACACAGTTTTTAGCAACCAAATTTGATCAAGAAACCTTTGCGTTTAAAGAAAATTTGAAGTCAATTTCTAAAGAAAATTTCACAGAGAAGGAAGGTAAAAAATTAAAAGTTATTAATTTTAAACCCTATTATTATGCTGTTGCAGCATCGGTTGTTTTGGCATTTGGAACTTGGTTTATGATGCAAGGAACACCAGAATATGGCGATTATAACCAGCACGAAAATGCTTATTTTACAGAGCGTGGAAGCATTATTAAAAATTTAAAGTTAGCTCAAGAAGCTTTCAACAACAAAAACTATAAAGTTGCAAATGAAAATTTTGAAATAGTATTGAAAGATTATGACAAACCCGAAGTTAGATTTTTCTACGGAATTTCTTTATTGGAAGAAAATAGATTTAATGAAGCTACTACTAATTTTACCAATTTACAAAAAGGCACATCAGTTTATAAAGAAAAAGCAATTTGGTACTTAGCGTTGTCCAATCTAAAACAAAACAAAATAGAAGAATGTAAAGCGTACTTAAAACAAATTTCTGCCGATGCCGAAGATTATGAAAAAGCACAGAAATTGCTTAAAGATTTAGATTAATTCAAGTCTGTCATTTCGACGAAGCAGAATCGTATAAAGGATTATATTGTGTGATTTCTCCTTCGTCGAAATGAAAAAAAAGTATTATTTTACTACTTTTGTAACTCGAAACAAGCAACTTCAAAATGATTCTTACCGATACCCATACCCATTTATATTCTTCTCAATTTCAAGACGATAGAAGCGAAATGATGCAACGTGCCATTGACGCTGGTGTTTCACGATTTTTTATTCCGTCGATTGATTCAACTTATACTCAAAAAATGTACGATTTGGAGTCTCAATTTCCAGATAATGTTTTCTTGATGATGGGATTGCATCCGTGTTATGTTAAAGAAAATTATCTTGAAGAATTGGCGCATGTAGCGACTGAATTGGCTAAAAGAAAATTCTACGCCATTGGAGAAATTGGAATTGATTTATTTTGGGATAAAACTACGTTAGCTACTCAGCAACATGCTTTTAGGTATCAAATTCAATTAGCCAAAAAATACAAATTAGGCATAAATATTCATTGTCGTGATGCATTTGATGAAACATTTGAAGTTTTAGAAAGCGAAAAAAGCGACGATTTATTTGGAATTTTTCATTGTTTTACTGGCGATTTTTTACAAGCTGAAAAAGCAATATCATTAGGATTAAAACTCGGAATAGGCGGCGTTGCAACCTTCAAAAACGGAAAAATAGATCAGTTTTTAGATAAAATCGATTTAAAACACATCGTTCTAGAAACCGATTCTCCTTATTTGGCTCCAGTTCCGCATCGTGGCAAGCGAAATGAAAGTAGTTACACACTTTTAGTAGCTCAAAAATTGGCAGAAATTTATAATCTTCCAATAGAAGAAATAGCCAAAATTACTACCGAAAATTCTAAAGCTATTTTTGGAGTTTAATTTTTTGTTTTTTTTGAATTGTAACATGAATTACTATTTTTTTGAATATTCGTGAAATCTTATTAGCTAATTAATTCGTGCAAATTAGTGAAATTAGTGTCTTTTTTTATTCACTTTTATAGGCATTTAACCTTTAAATATTAAATAAGTCATATTTTTTTTGTTCTTTTGTTGCTCTTAAAATAAAAACCAAAATGCAGAAATTTGACGCAATTCGTCCGTTTTACGATACCGAGGTAAATGAAGCCATTCGCGCATCAGTAAATCATCCGATGATGAAAGCAATAATGGATTTTACGTTTCCAGATGTTGATGATGAAGTATGGAAAGAACAGTTGAGAAGAACCCATTCAATAAGAGATTTTCAGTGTAATTTTATTTATCAAGCGGTTCAAAAAGTGTTAGAAAAATCGTCTGAAGGTTTATCGACTTCTGGGTTTGAAAAACTACAAAAAAACACATCTTATCTTTTTATATCCAATCATAGAGATATTATTTTAGACACATCTTTGCTTAATACCTGCCTTTTCGAACACGGTTTGGTCATGACGGCTTCTGCAATTGGTGACAATTTAGTGAAGCGCGATTTTATGAATACGTTGGCTAAATTAAATAGAAATTTCTTGGTTCAACGAGGATTATCTCCACGAGAATTATTGCAAAGTTCGAAGTTAATGGCCGAATATATCGGACAATTATTGCTTCGTGAAAATCGTTCTGTTTGGATTGCGCAACGTGAAGGACGAACTAAAGACGGAAATGACGCCACACATTCGGGAGTTTTAAAAATGCTCGGAATGGGTTCTGACGAGAAAAATGTTATGGATTATTTTAAGAAATTAAAAATTGTACCCGTTTCTATTTCCTACGAATATGATCCAACCGATGCTTTAAAAATGCCACAATTAATGGCCGAAGCAAAGGCAGAGACTTACGTTAAAGAAAAAAATGAAGATTTTATAACGTTGTTAAGCGGAATTATTGGTCAGAAGAAACGCATTCACATTCATGTTGGTGATGTTTTGGATACAGAGTTGGATCAAATTACTCTTGAAAATGACAATACCAACAAGCAAGTTCAAGCGTTGGCACAAACAATTGACGATTCTATTTTGCAATCCTATAAATTGTGGCCAACCAATTATATTGCCTTCGATATATTGAATAAAACCGATAAATATAAAGAGCATTATACCGAAGATGAAAAATCATTATTCGAACGAAGATTAGAGATGAAAATAGATTGTTCTAATGAAATTATGATGGAAGGTTTCTTGAACATGTATGCTAATCCTGTTGTGAATAAATCTAAGTACGAGAATGCAATCTAAACCCAACATACTTTTAATTTATACCGGTGGAACAATTGGTATGATGAAAGATTTCGAAACTGGAGCTTTAAAAGCATTCAACTTTAAAAAGTTATTGCAAAAAATTCCAGAACTGAAACAGTTGGATTGTCATATTGAAACTATTTCTTTCGAGAAACCTATTGATTCTTCTAACATGAATCCTGACAAATGGATGAAAATTGCTTCAATAATAGAAGAAAATTATTTAAATTTTGATGGTTTTGTAGTGTTACATGGTTCAGATACGATGTCGTATTCGGCATCGGCATTGAGTTTTATGCTCGAAAATTTAGCCAAACCTGTTGTTTTCACTGGGTCACAATTGCCAATTGGAGATTTGCGAACCGATGCCAAAGAAAATTTAATTACGGCGATTCAAATTGCTTCTTTACAACAAAAAGGAAAATCTGTAATTCACGAAGTGTGTCTATATTTTGAATATAAATTATACCGTGGCAACCGAACTACAAAAATAAACGCCGAACATTTTAACGCTTTTGCATCACCAAATTATAATGAATTAGCAGAATCTGGAGTGCATTTAAAAATAAATTCGACAGCACTTTTTCCTAAACAAACCAAGAAATTTGTGGTTCATAGAGAACTTGATGACAATGTAGTTATTGTAAAAATGTTTCCTGGAATAAATGAAAATGTACTTTCGGCAATTATGGCGATTCCAAACTTAAAAGGAATTGTTTTAGAAACCTATGGTTCTGGAAACGCTCCAACTGAAGATTGGCTAATTCAAATTTTGAAAAAAGCCATCAAAAATGGTTTGTATGTTATTAATGTAACCCAATGTTCTGGCGGAAGTGTAAGCATGGGACAATATGAAACCAGTACAACGCTTAAAAAAATAGGAGTAATTTCGGGAAAAGATATTACTACAGAAGCTGCAATAACT
>NZ_JAYWFT010000017.1:0-17920 GCF_043778725.1 Flavobacterium sp.
TTAGCGTTTTTAGGGTGGATGACCGGGTTCGAACCGGCGACTTCCGGCACCACAAACCAGCGCTCTAACCAGCTGAGCTACAACCACCATTTTTAACGAGTGCAAATATATTGCAAAAGTTTCTTTTACGCAAAGAAAAAATGAAAAAATTATATCAAATTTCCTAAACTATTGACTGCCAAATATCTTTCTACTGTAAATCCTTCGGCATAACTTGTTCCTACGATTCTTCCAAAGTCTTGTGCTCTATATTTTACACTATCTAAAAAGTTTTTAGAGCTAATTGGCGATTCCGGTTCTTTAGAATTTGGATCATAAAACTGTGAACTGTAAGCCAAAATAGATTCCATTTTCACATCTATAAATTGAGATATGTCAACAACAAAATCAGGTTCTATGTTTTTCCACTGAATGTAGTGATAAACTACTTTTGGTCGCCAAACTTCTTGTTTTTCTCCATTCAAACTAGTCTCTATCATTCGTAAACCAGATAAAAAACAAGCATCAGAAACCAATTTACTTCCTTTTCCATGATCGATATGTCGGTCAGCAATGGCATTACAAAGTACAATTTCTGGCTGAAATTTTCGAATCATTTGAATAATTTTCATTTGATGCTCTTCATCATTTATAAAAAAACCATCACGCATATCTAGATTTTCCCTAACAGAAACTCCAAGAATTTGAGATGCTATTTCCGATTCTGAATTGCGAATTTCAACTGAACCTCGTGTTCCCAATTCGCCTCGAGTTAAATCTACAATTCCAACTTTTTTACCAAGGCTTATTTCTTTTGCTATTGTGCCACCACAACCCAATTCTACATCATCTGGATGCGCGCCAAAAGCTAGTATATCTAATTTCATTGTTTTTAATTTATTGTTTTGCAAATATAATGAGATTCTTAATTTTAAAATTCGTATTTTCTACATCGCAACCTTTACAAGACTTTTTTCATTGTTTGCGACTTATTTACTGTTTCTAAATATTCTTTTTCTGGATTACTACCTTTATTGATTCCGCCACCAACATATAACTTGGCTTGTTTGTTTTCAATTTTCATACAACGTAAATTGACAAACAAATCGGAATAATTTTCTTTAAATGTTAAAAAATCTTTATTCCATTCACCTAAAAATCCAGCATAAAATTCTCTGTCATAACCTTCATTTTCAACAATAAAAGACTTGGCTGCTTCTTTTGGAAATCCACAAACTGCTGGAGTAGGATGCATTGATTTTATTATTTGTTCTAAATAAGATTGATTTTCAAATGTTGCTTTTATATCTGTTTTTATATGAATTAATGAACCAGCTTTATAATTGTAAGGTTTTGAAACAAAAACCTCTTTGGCATACTTTTTTAAAGAATCAACAATAAAATCAGTTACAATTTGTTGTTCATTCACTTCTTTATTTGTCCATATAACAATCTCAGAGTCAGTATTTAAAATAGTTCCAGCTAAAGAAACTGTTTCAATTTTATTTTTGTTAATTTTTAAAAATTGCTCTGGTGTTGCTCCCATCCACAAACCAACTTTAGGATGAAAAAAAACATATTTAAAAGCAGTAGGATAATGATAAATTAATTTGCTAAAAACGGTTTCTATATCAAAATCTAAAACTGCAATCGTTTCAATTCTTGATAAAACTACCTTTTGAAAACTACCTTTTTCAATTTCTAAAACTGCTTTATGTACAAGCTTCTCATGACTAGTTTTGGCAACTAAATCAATTGGAAATTGCTTGTTATTTGGGAAAACAAAATCTGATGTTTCAACATTTTCAAAATAAATATCCGATTCAATTTCGGGAATTAAATATCTTTTTTTATTATCAAAAGAAACAAATGCAAATCCAGAATCGGCATTGTTTAATTCAAATAAAGAATCGTTCTTTTGAAAAAGCGCAATTATTTTTTCAGAATTAGGCTTGCAATAGGCCACAAAAGGCATTTGCTTGTTAAATTGTTCTCTACTTTTTTCGAATAAAATGCTCATTATCGTCTTGGTAAAACCATATTAGTCAATTTGCAAAGCGAAATTAATTTCTCGTTTTCATCCACAATTCTAATTTCCCACAAGTGAATACTTGCGCCTTTGTGAAGAATTCTTGCGGTTGCCGTTACCAATCCTTCTTTTTTACTTCTAACATGATTGGCCGAAATTTCAATACCGCGAACTTCTTGCCTTTCTGGATTAACAAACATTAGCGAAGCAGCACTTCCAACACTTTCTGCTAAGGCAACACTTGCGCCACCATGAAGCAATCCCATAGGTTGATGAACTCTAGGATTGACAGGCATTGTAGCTACTAAAAAATCTTCACCAGCATCGGTATATTCAATTTCCAAAGTTTGCATTAACGTATTTTTAGACCACTCGTTGCACAAATTCAACATTTTTTCTTTATCGAAAGACATAATTTTTTTATGCAAAATTAGTAATTTTTAATAGATTCGACAGATAGTTTAACGATTACAAACTAAAATTGTTATTATTGCGTTATTAGTTTTGGAAATTGCATTTTTGAATTTTCAAATAAATACATACATTTACCAAAATTAGATTTTATAACATGCGTAAATTACTTTTTTTATTATTTGCAGGAATAGCGATATCACTAACTTCATGTAGAGACGATTTTGCCTTTGAGCCAAGTACTGGCGGATTAGAATTCTCAAAAGACACCGTTTATTTAGATACTGTTTTTACCAATATTGGGTCAAGCACCTACCGTTTAAAAGTTTACAATAGAAGTGATAAAGATATTTCCATTCCTAAAATTCAATTAGGAAAAGGCATAACTTCCAAATATCGCATTATGGTTGACGGAATGACTGGCGATGCTGGTGCGCAAGGTAAAATATTCAGTAATGTTGAACTCTTAGCTAAAGATAGTTTGTTTATTTTTATTGAAGTAACAAGTGATGTTGCAAGCGCTAATCCTACTGATTTTCTTTATACAGACCAAATACAATTTACAAATATTTCTGGCGCTCCACAAACTGTGGAATTGGTTACTTTAATTCAAGATGCCTATTTTATTTATCCTAGTAGAACTCAAAATCCAGATAACAGTTATACCTATGAAAATATTACTTTAGGTCTTGATGATGCAAACCAACCTGTAACTATTATTGGAAGTAAGTTAGACCATAGTGATCCAATGAATGGCGATGAATTTCTCTGGAAAAGAGATAAACCCTATGTTGTGTATGGTTATGCAATTGTACCTGATACTGAAACCTTAAATATTCAAGATGGAGCACGAATTCATTTTCATGCAAATTCAGGATTAATTATCTCAAAAAATGCTACATTGAGAGTCAATGGTTTGGCAACAAACAATCCTGATAATTTATCAAAAGAAGTTGTTTTTGAAGGCGACAGATTAGAACCAGATTTTTCTGATGTTCCAGGTCAATGGGGTACAATTTTATTCTATTCTAAGAAAACTGACAATGTAATTAATCATCTAACAGTAAAAAATGCTACAGTTGGTATTTTAATGCAAAATTTAGCTTTACTTACCGATAATGATGTTCCAAATCTTACAATAAATAATTCTCAAATTTACAATTGTTCTAATGTTGGTTTACTAGCAAGAAAATCAACTGTAACAAGTGAAAACTTAGTTATTAATAGTTGTGGAGAAGCAAGTTTGGCTTGTACTTATGGCGGAACCTATAATTTCACCCATGGTACTTTTAACAATAATTGGAGTAGCTCAAAGCAAGTTGCTGTTTTATTGAATGATTATTTAGAGACAAGTACAACATTGTATGTAAACAACCCTACCAATATCTTTAATTTTACCAATTGTATTATTTTTGGATCTAACCAAGTGGAATTTTTTATTGATAGAAAAGGTACTTTCCCATTTTTACACAATCTAAAAAACACGTTGATTAAATTTAACAACAGCCAATTAAATGATACTGGCTTTTATAATTTTAATGCTGCTTCTGGACCATACAACAATTGTTATATTTCTAAAAATAATACTAATTATCTACCTAAATTTAAAAACATAGCAAGTAATAAATTGTGGCCAACACAAGATTTAAGTATTGCTCCTTCGCTTATGTTGGCATTACCAACATCAGTTTCAACAGACATATTAGGAAAAAACAGAACGCCAACTGTAAGTATTGGTGCTTATCAGTTTATTCCATAAAATTTAAAAAAATAAGCTATAAATTATACAAAAAGGTTTTATGTTATAATTTTTCAATAGTATTGACAAATGAAATGAGCTCTATAAGTTTTTTTTCATTTTTAAAAGATGTTTTGTTTTCTTTAATAAAAACTTCAACTTCATCAATGTTATTTGGAAACAATAGTATAAAATCTTTTTTCTTTTTTGGCATTTCAATAATTTTTTCAGATAGTTCTAAATAGAATTTTTCATCATTAACTCTGTAATAAGCAGGCGAAGGCTTATCGTAACTAGATTTAGGCTCAGATTTAGGAATTAAAGTAATACTCTCTTTCTTAAACAATGAAAATTTATCTTTTTTGTTGTTTAGCAATACTACAAAAAATCCTTTTTCAATTCCAGAATCTCCATTGTATGAAAGATATTTATATAATTTTTCAGCAATTTTAACCTCTAAACTGTCAGATTTTGTTAAATAATATTTTTTTTCATCTTTTAAAAATTCCATTTCATCCTTTTCGGCATTATACCTAATAAGAGGAGTAGTCCCAGAATAATTAGAAACTTTTGATGGCAAGTAAGTACTATTCATATATGGTGAACCATCTGCTAGCTCTGCACCGCCAAAAGCAGGAGTGTACATTAATCTTCCGCTTGAAGTTTCAATAGTTGAATAAGACTTAACTTGTGAAGTTGCATTTAAAGCACAAAAAATTAAACTATAATATATAAATTTCATTTGTATCTAATTTAGAAAATCAAATTTATGAATTAATTACATTAAAAACTATTCAAAAGTCTTTTTGATACTTCTATTTTTTTAAACTAAATTTGCATATACAACAATGCTGGGACAAAGTAGTAGTAAATTGTAACTTGTTCCAAGCAATAACAACACAACACAATGATTCATTTTTTCGGAAACGAAAGCAATACAGTCTTTGCCATTCATGCGCAAAACGAACTTTCGACAGAAACAATCTCAAAATTAAATTGGTTATTTGGCAACGCACATAAAATAGATAAATCCGTACTTGCGGATTTTTTTGTTGGACCACGTGCCGCAATGATAACACCTTGGAGCACTAATGCTGTAGAAATTACCCAAAATATGGGAATTGAAAACATCATCAGAATTGAAGAATTTCAAAAAGTTTCAGAATCTTTTTCAGATTTTGACCCTATGCTTTCGCAAAAATATACGGAGTTAAATCAAGAAATTTTTACCATCAATATTCAACCCGAGGCTATTCTTGAAATTGATGATATTGCAACTTACAACAAACAAGAAGGTTTGGCGCTAAACGATGAAGAGGTTGTTTATTTAGAAAATTTGTCTGAAAAAATAAATAGAAAACTTACAGATTCGGAAGTTTTTGCTTTTTCACAAGCCAATTCTGAACATTGCCGTCATAAAATTTTCAATGGTACTTTTATCGTTGATGGCGTTGAAAAAGAAACTTCGTTATTCAAGATGATTAAGAAAACAGCTGCTGAAAATCCAAACGATATTGTATCAGCTTACAAAGATAATGTAGCTTTTGTAAAAGGTCCTAAAGTAACGCAGTTTGCTCCAAAAAGCGCAGACAAACCTGATTTTTATGAAGAAAAAGAATTTGATTCGGTACTTTCATTAAAAGCAGAAACACACAATTTCCCAACAACTGTTGAACCATTTAATGGCGCAGCAACTGGTTCTGGCGGAGAAATTCGCGATAGATTGGCTGGCGGACAAGGATCGTTACCTTTAGCTGGAACTGCTGTTTACATGACTTCGTATTCAAGATTGACAAACAATCGAAAATATGAAGAAGCAATGGCGGAACGTCCATGGTTGTATCAAACACCAATGGATATTTTGATAAAAGCATCCAACGGAGCATCCGATTTTGGAAATAAATTTGGGCAACCTTTGATTACAGGTTCGGTTCTGACTTTTGAGCATCAAGAGAATAACCCTGTCAGAGTTTTGAACTCTGATAGGGTTGAAAAACTTGATAATCGTAAGTTAGGTTACGACAAAGTAATCATGCAAGCCGGAGGAATTGGTTACGGAAAATTAGATCAAGCCATAAAAAAGAAACCACAAGAAGGCGATAAAATTGTAATTCTTGGTGGTGAAAATTATAGAATTGGAATGGGTGGTGCAGCAGTTTCATCTGCCGATACTGGAGCTTTTGGTTCTGGAATTGAATTGAATGCCATTCAACGTTCGAATCCCGAAATGCAAAAACGTGCAGCCAACGCCATTCGTGGATTGGTAGAAAGTGATAACAATCCGATTGTTTCTATTCACGATCATGGTGCTGGTGGACATTTGAATTGTCTATCTGAATTGGTTGAAGAAACTGGCGGATTAATCGATTTAGATAAATTACCTGTTGGCGATCCAACGCTTTCTGCTAAAGAAATTATCGGAAACGAATCGCAAGAACGAATGGGATTAGTAATTGGTGAAAAAGATATCGAAATTCTTCAAAAAATTGCCGATAGAGAACGTTCTCCGATGTATCAAGTGGGTGAAGTTACTAATGATCATAGATTTACTTTTGAAACCCGAAACGAAAAGTATTTTACCGAAGAATATAAAAATCGGGTTCTTGACTTCCAAAATTTAAATAATACTCAGGAAAAATCAAAATCTACTGGATTAAAACCTATGGATTATGCTTTGGAAGACTTTTTTGGAAGTTCGCCAAAAACCATCATGAACGACAAAACTATTGTTAGAAATTATAGTGATTTAGAATACTCGCAAGATAAAATCCCAACCTATATTGAGCAATTGTTTCAACTTGAGGCTGTTGCTTGTAAAGATTGGTTAACCAATAAAGTCGATCGTTGCGTTGGCGGAAAAGTAGCTAAACAACAATGTGTTGGACCATTGCAATTGCCCTTGAACAACGTTGGTGTGATGGCATTAGATTATAACGGAAAAGAAGGAATTGCAACTTCTATTGGCCACTCGCCTATTTCGGCGTTGATTGATCCAAAAGCTGGAAGTAGAAATGCTATAGGTGAAGCGTTATCGAATATCGTTTTTGCACCTTTGAAAGACAATTTAAAATCGGTTTCACTTTCTGCCAATTGGATGTGGGCTTGTAAAAATGAAGGTGAAGACGCTCGATTATACGAAGCAGTTGAGGCTTGTTCCGAATTTGCTATCGAATTGGGAATCAACATTCCAACAGGAAAAGATTCGCTTTCAATGAAACAAAAATATCCTAATGATGAAGTAATTGCACCTGGAACAGTGATTATTTCTGCTGGAGCCAATTGTTCAAATATTACTAAAGTTGTGGAACCAGTTTTACAACGCAATGGTGGTTCTATTTACTACATCAATTTATCGCAAGATGATTTTAAATTGGGCGGAAGTTCGTTTGCTCAAACACTTAATAAAATCGGAACTGAAACTCCAACTATAAAAGATTCTCAATTTTTCAAGAAGTCATTTAATACTATTCAAGATTTAATTAAAGACCGTCAAATTGTTGCTGGTCATGATATTGGAAGTGGTGGATTAATCACAACTTTGCTAGAAATGTGTTTTGCAGATGTAAATTTGGGTGCAAAAATATCGTTTGATTCTTTTGCAGAAAAAGATTTGGTTAAAATTTTATTTTCCGAAAATATTGGAATTGTGCTTCAAGCAAAAGATGATGCAACATTCGAAAAAGCCTTTGAAGGAATAGAGATTTTTAAGATTGGTATTGTTTTAGAAGGCAGTTTATTAGAAATAAGTACATCGACTGCGCTCAGTGTGACAGAACTAAATATTCCAATTTATAGAAAAATGTGGTTTGAAACCTCATTCCTACTCGACCAAAAACAAACTAAAAATAATAAAGCCAAAGAACGTTTTGATAATTTAGGGCAACAAGCTTTAAACTATAAATTCCCAAGTCATTTTACTGGGAAGCTTGAGTTAAAAAGCACCTCGACTGCGCTCGGTGTGACAAGACCAAAAGCAGCCATAATTCGTGAAAAAGGAAGTAATTCTGAACGTGAAATGGCAAATGCTATGTACTTGGCAGGGTTTGATGTAAAAGACGTTCACATGACCGATTTAATTTCGGGAAGAGAAACTTTAGAAGAAATTCAGTTTATTGGAGCTGTTGGAGGATTTTCTAATTCGGATGTTTTGGGTTCGGCTAAAGGTTGGGCTGGAGCATTCAAATACAACGAAAAAGCAAATACTGCTTTGAAGAATTTCTTCAAACGCGAAGACACCTTATCAGTTGGAATTTGTAATGGTTGCCAGTTGTTTATGGAATTGGAATTGGTAAATCCAGAGCATGAAATTCACGGAAAAATGCAACACAACGATTCGCACAAACACGAAAGTATTTTTACATCGGTGAAAGTGCAAGAAAATCATTCGGTGATGTTATCGACTTTGGCTGGAACGACACTTGGCGTTTGGGTTTCGCATGGTGAAGGAAAATTCAAATTGCCTTATGATGAAAGTCAGTATAATATTGTGGCAAAATATGGTTACGAAGGTTATCCTGCCAATCCAAATGGTTCTGATTTTAACACTGCAATGATGTGTGATTCAACAGGAAGACATTTGGTAATGATGCCACACATTGAACGATCAACTTTTCCATGGAATTGGGCACATTATCCAAACGATAAAAAAGATGAAGTTTCGCCTTGGATTGAGGCTTTTGTTAATGCTCGATTGTGGGTTGATAAACAATAAATCGCTTTAAAATAGTATTTGAAATCCTTAATTGTGTTATTACTATAAAGATAATCATTATTATATATTATTAATTTGAAAATCATTTGGTTATAAAAAATTACTTTAGACGAAGTCAACTCTGAAAATATAACATAGAATTAATTCTTACCTAACTTAAAATGTCTTAAAGTATTTAATCGGAATTTGATGTACTTTAACGATAATGCTGTTATTAGTTTTGCTAAAATGTTAATTTTGTATTATCAAACAATAAACTAAACTTCTAATTAATGAAATTTATTAAATCAATTTTTTCAACTATCAACGAATTTTTTCAAAGATATTTTGTTGCTATAGCTTTTATCGTGGGGGTTTTACTGTTAATATATTCTGAAACAAATAAAAATTATAAGCAAGTTTGCCACACTATCGGCTCAATTATTTTAACAAGTGGTATTTTTGCTGGCATAGCTAAAAGTAGTCAATTCACTGAAATATATAAAAAAATTATTCGAGATATAATATACTCGCAAGAGCATTTGGAAGTAAGAAAAGATTTAGAGGATATGTGGGAAAAAGTAACTCAATCTTTAAGTAAACAAAAATTCTCGACTATAAGTGATGCCATAAGAACAAATATAAAAAAGTACTTTTTACCTGTCGATCATGATTATTACTATGATAATTTTAATATTGAAATGAATATCGAATTTTTAGATGAAAGTAAGGAATACATTCTTGTAAGTGAGTTTGTTTCATATACAATTGTTTGTGATGATGAAGAATTAAAAATTGACAATAAATTTAAATGTGGTATAAAAATTGATTTGGCAAATAAAGAAAAAACTACACATAATCTTAATAAACTTTCTATTAACAATGAAATTTATGACAATCCAACAAATTCACATATTGAAAGTAATTATTTATGGACTAATTATGAAAATGTTTTAAAAGGTAAAAAATCATACTTAATAAAAAGAGAGGAAACTAAACAATATAACCTAAATTATAATAACATCCGAAAACATCTAGCAATGTGGATATATAACGATTTAACTATTGACATAACTTATCCCAATGACTTATATATAGAATTTCACGATATGGGTGTTTTAAATAGTTTTAGCATTGAAAAAAAGAATAGTAAAGCTTTTAAAAGATTTAAAGCAGAATACAAAGGTTTAATTTACAAAAACCAAGGTTTTTTTTTAGAATTAAGAAAAAAATAACAATGATTAATAAATAAAAACTTATATTTGAACGTTCATTACTAAATTAACTAATACATTTTCACTATGAAATCAACTATTATGGACATCGTTATTGGATAACAATAGCGTTCTAAAATTAAATCATCAACACAAAAGCCACTCTCAACTGAGTGGTTTTTTACTTCTAACAAAATCCTCGAAATTTAATTTTAATTAAATTATTTCCAATAAAATAGTTTACGTTAAATTGAAGGAATTGTGAATTCCAGATTATAGATTAACAACAAATTAATTAAGCAATTTTTAAGAATTTGATAAATTGGCAATAGACAGAAATAAATATCTTTGCTAAATGAAAAAACTAAACATTAAACTGACTTTACTGATTATTATATCAAGTATTTGTCAGTTTTCTTTTGCGCAAAAAGCTGAGATTAAAGGTAAAGTTTCTGACGAAAAAGGAAACTTAGAATTTGTAGATGTAAATCTAAAAAAAACATCCGATACAACCAAAATCGTGGGCTTTACTTCTACCGATTCAAATGGGAATTTTTCTATAGAAAACATCGATTTTGGGACGTATACCATCCAATTTCGACTTATTGGTTACAAGATATTTTCTCAAAAAATAACGGTTTCTGTAACACCATTTAATTTGAATATGATTCAATTACAAAGTGATGCTGTGCTGCTTAACTCGGTTGTGGTGACTTCTCAAAAGAAACTTATACAGAAAACACAAGAAGGTTTTATTTTTAATGCAACTGCTACTATTTCGCAAATTGGCGGAACAGCAACCGATTTATTAAAAAGCATACCAACGGTTTCTGTCGATGCTGATGGTGGTATAACCTTGAGAGGAAAAGCGCCACTAATATTGATTAACGGAAAGAATTCGGCGATAACAAATGTAGATCAAATTGCTGCGAGTAGTATAGACAGCATTGAAATTGTAAATAATCCAACTGCAAAATATGATGCCAATGCCGAAAGTGGTGTAATCAATATCAAATTAAAAAAAAATAACCAAAATGGTACTAATGGTTCGGTTGTTTTAGGCGCAGGTTTCGGAGCAAAAGGACGAATTAATAGTTCATTTCTTGTAAATCATAAAACAAAAAAATGGAATTTTGGTTTGGGTTATGACAATAGATTTGCTGGAAGAACTCGGAAAATTAATGCTAGTAGAACCAATTATTTTATTGTCGATGAGCATTTGTTGACACAAACAAGAGATGACAAACGATTGGAACAATTACAAAATTTGAATTTAAACATTGAATTTTCGCCCAATGATAAAAATAATTTTTCGTTTGAAGCCACTGCAAATACTGAAGGTCAAGATAACAATGAAACTTTGATTAGTTTATTAACGACAAATACCAATGCATTTTATTCTAACAATAAAAGACATTCGTTAGAAATAGAACGTTCTAAAGTAGCCGAATTTGCTTTAAATTATGAACGAAAATATGCCGATGACAGAAAAAGTTTAACTTCAAGTATA
The DNA here is from genome assembly GCF_043778725.1 of Flavobacterium sp. Lineage (GTDB taxonomy): Bacteria > Bacteroidota > Bacteroidia > Flavobacteriales > Flavobacteriaceae > Flavobacterium. The sequence goes on from NZ_JAYWFT010000017.1 coordinate 11,572, forward strand.
ACATCATCATTCAATAAAGCCAAAGAAAATACCGATATTGATCAATATAATTATGATTCAAATTACACGCAAATTGGAACTGTATATTTGCAAAGAACTCATAATTATGAAAATGAAAATGTGTCTAATGCTAAATTGGATTATGCTTTTCCTATTTCTGAAAAATCGATTGTAGAAACTGGATACAAAGGAACTTTTAGATTTTTTACATCCGAGTTTGAAAGTGCTGATAAAATTAATAATGATTATATTGTAAATAATATTGCAAGTAATACCTTCAAATTTAATGAACAAATAAATGCTGTTTATGGAATGTTAAATTCGTTTATTGGCACCAAGGAAAATCAAAGATGGAATTACAATTTAGGTATAAGAGTAGAACAAGTTAATAACAATGGGAAAACTGTAACGCAAAACACCGATTTTAACACTAATTATATAAAATTCTTTCCTTCGGCATCATTGAAATACAATGTAAAATCGGATGAGTTTTTAAAAATTGGATACAGCAAGCGAATTAACCGTCCGCAATTGGGACAGTTAAATCCGTTTTTGGATATTACCGATGCATTAAATCCGCATAGTGGTAATCCTTATTTGAAGCCCGAAATTGTAAATGCTTTAGAATTGGGATATGACAAAGAATGGACAAAGTGTTCATTATCTGTAAATTCATTTTATAGAAATGCTACCAATACCATAAAACAATATTCAGAACTTCAAGGTAATGGAGTAATCTTATTGTCACCGAGAAATTTTGGAACTACTATTACTTATGGACTAGAAACTATTATTAACCTAAAGTTTTTAAAATTCTACGATACAAACATTAGTTTTACAGCTTTTCAGCAAAATATAAACGGTTCTAATGTAGCCGAAGACGTGGTTAGCAAAGCGTTTAATTGGTATGGAAAATGGATTAATAATTTTGTTCCTTGGCAAAATGGGAAGGTGCAATTGATTGGGAATTATAATTCAAAATTGGCTACGCCTCAAGGGAATAGAGTTGCTATTTATAATATTGATATGGGTTTTCAGCAAAAATTAGGAAAAGGAAATGCTCGCTTGGGATTAGTTGCAACAGACGTTTTCAATACTTTACAAAGCGGTTATGAAAATAATACTGCAAATTTTACTAATAACAGAACATCCAAATCTGATACACGAGCAGTTCTACTAACATTTGCCTATACTTTTAAATCTACATTTAAGGAAAAATTGATGGACAATCAGTTTACTCCAGAGTACTAGTTTATAAGGTAATGTATTAAAATAGTTGGTGCTTTTAATTTTAGATTTATTAAATTTTAGAGGGTTTTGTTCTGCTGAGGTATGATTGACAAGCAATAAAAATTTGTAGTAAATAAAAAAATGAGGTGGTGAAAACTGCCTTTTTAATTTCATTTTTGGTATTTTTTTTACTTTAAATATGCTTGTTATCACTATTGTAAAATACAAATACCATTTAAAAAAAGAAGGTTGAAACCACTAAAAAAAAAACAGCACCACTAAATGGTGCTGTTCTTATTTTTAAATTATTTTTTCTACTATCAATGATTTATAGAAATAATATTAAATATTATTGTTGGTCTTGAAAGTGACGTTTTTCTATATCTTCTAAATCTGATTTTCCCATTGTATCAACCAAAACCGGTGTTGCAATGAATAAAGAAGAATAAGTTCCTACAATAATACCTATAAGCATTGCAAAGATAAATCCTCTAATTGATTCTCCTCCAAATAAGAACATTGTTAATAATACTAAAATCATCATTAATGAAGTATTTAAAGTTCTTGATAAAGTCGTATTAATAGAAGCGTTTACAACATCTTTAAAGTGACCTTTTCTATTACCAGCAAGAAATTCACGAATTCTATCATAAACGATTACAGTGTCGTTCATAGAATAACCAATAACAGTTAATATTGCAGCAATAAAGTGCTGATCCATTTCCATGTGGAATGGCATTATTTTATAAAACCAAGAATAAATACCTAAAACAAAAATTACGTCGTGTAAAACAGCAGCTATAGCTCCTAATGAATATTGCCATTTACGGAACGAAATCACTAAGTAAAGACCAACAACTAACATTGCACCTAAAACAGCCCAATAAGAGTTAGTTTTAATATCTTCAGAAATAGCAGCACCAACTTTAGATGCTTGCAATACTCCTACTTGTTTCCCATCGTAAGAATTAATGAATTTGTTGTAATCTGTATTTGTATAATATTTACTTAATACTTTAAATAATTTCTCATTTACTTCTTTATCAACTCCTGCACTTTCTTCTTTGATTTTATATTTTGTAGTCAATTTTAATTGATCATCATCACCAAAAACTTTAGCTTCTACCGCAGTACCAAATTCTTTAGATAACTCTTCAGAAATTGTAGTAGGATCTACAGTCTTTTCAAATTTAACTTGAAAAGTTCTTCCACCTACAAAGTCAACACCTTCGTCAAGTCCGTTAATAAAGAAAATAGAAACTAAACTTACTATAACAACAACTGATGAAAAGATGTACGTCCATTTTTTCATTCCGATAAAATCAAAATGGAAACCTGTAAACCAGTTTTTAGTTAATGTTGTAGAGAACGTCAATTCTTTATTGTTAGCAACATCTCTATCTATAAAAATTCTAGCGATAAAAATTGAAGTAAATAATGAAGTAAAAATACCTATTAATAAAGTAGTAGCAAAACCTTGAATTGGTCCTGTTCCAAAAATAAATAAAATTGCTCCAGTAAGAACGTGAGTAACGTTAGCATCAATAATAGATCGCATTGCACCTTTCCATCCATAAGAAGTTTTAACTGCATCTGGTAATGTTTTTCCTTCTCGCAGTTCTTCTTTTGCTCTTTCATAAATAATGATGTTCGCATCTACTGCAGTACCTAATGTTAAAACGATACCAGCAATTCCAGGTAAAGTTAATACAGCACCTAAGCTTGCTAAAATACCAAATAAGAAAAGTAAGTTAACTAATAATGCAATATTCGCATACCAACCAGCTCTACCGTAGTAGAATACCATCCATAAAAATACTAATAAGAAACCAACTATAGATGAAATAAACCCTGCATGGATTGCTTTTTCTCCTAACGATGGTCCTACAACTTCAGATTGAACAATTTCAGCAGCAGCAGGCAATTTACCAGCTCTCAATACATTTGCTAAATCTTTAGTTTCTGCAACATCAAAGTTACCAGAAATTTCAGATCTTCCACCAGCAATTGGTCCAGTAGAAACTCCAGGAGCAGAATAAACTACATTATCTAATGCAATAGCAATATATCCTTTTTGTGTGTAAGCATTTCCTGTTAATTCTTCCCATTTTCTAGCACCTTGACCGTTCATTTGCATTGAAACAGCAGGCTTTCCTGATTGATCAAAAGTATCTCTTGCGTCTGTAATAACTCCACCACTTAAAGGTGCAGTATTATCTTTATTTCCTTTTAAAGCATAAAGCTCAAAAGTTTCAACATCTTTTTTTGTTTTTTCGTCTTTGGTAACTGTTGGTTTTCCCCAAACAAATTTAACAAAACGTTTATCCGCAGGAATTAGAGCGCGAATTTCTGGTCTTTTAAAGTACGAATTAATTTTGGCTGTATCCTTTACGGCTACTATTCCTAAAACTGGACCACCACCTTGAGCGAAGAATTTATCCAACAATGGATTACTACCTTTTTTATCGGCAACTGAATCTTTAGTTTTATCAGTCAACATTTTATTGATAGTGTCCGTTGCGTTAGCTTTCACTTCTTTAGTAGCAACAGTTTTTTCAGTAGCTTTCAATGCCTCATTAGCAGCCATCAAGAAACCACCCATATCGTCAATCTTGTATGTTTCCCAGAACTCTAATTGTGCTGTTCTTTGTAATAAAAGTTTAATACGGTCAACATCTTTTGCTCCTGGCAATTCTACAAGAATTCTTCCTGTTTGTCCAAGTTTAGCAATATTAGGTTGTGTAACTCCAAATTTATCTATACGTTTTCTCAATACTTCAAAAGCGCTTTCTACAGATTCATCAACTTTTTTATTGATTACTTTTTTAACTTCTGCATCAGTCATTTTAAAATTGATAACATCAGATAAATTTTTGTTTGCAAAAATACTTGGATCAGCAAGTTTTACTGTTCCATTAGAGTTTGCCTCAAATGCTTCGTAAAAAGCATCAAGATACGATTGATTTCCTCTCAGGTTGTTTTTTGCATCTACTAAAGATTTATTAAAAACTGGGTTTTTAGAATCATTAGCAAGACCTTTTAAAACGTCTTTAACAGAAATTTGAAGTATTACATTAATACCTCCTTCAAGGTCAAGACCTTTATTGATTTGTTTTCCACTTACGTCAGCATAAGTGTAATCTATTAATCCAAACAAGCTGAAAACCTTTTTGTTTTTCAAATCATTTAGATAGTCTACTTCCTTTTGTTGATTTCCGTTAGCAAAAGCTTTAGCATCGTTTTGTATCCCATTTGAAACAAATGTGAAAGAAAGTTGGTAAATGCTTACCAATGCAAATAGAATTGCGAAAAATTTAATAAGTCCTTTATTCTGCATTATTACTAAAAATTAATTATTTTTTGTTTGGTTATAATTTAAAAAAAGCAAAACTAGAGTAAGCCATTGATTTTCAAGTTAAATCAAAAGAAATCTCTATGTGCACTTTTTTTGAAACGTGCAAATATATAATTAACCTAAAGATTAACAAATTATTTACACATTAATATCAAAAAAAAGACTGCAAAAATGCAGTCTCTTAAAAGATTTTGCTTTTATTTTATGATAAAACCGATTTTAAATCGGCATTCATTGCTCTTACAGCATCTGCACTTTTAGCAAATTTAGATTTTTCATCCTCGTTCAAATTGATGTCAACAATTTTTTCAACACCATTTTTTCCAATAATACAAGGAACACCAATACAAATATCATTTTGTCCGTATTCACCTTCAAGAAAAACTGAGCATGGAATCATTTTCTTTTGATCATTTAAAATAGCATCTACTAGGAATGCTACCGATGCACCTGGCGCATACCAGGCTGAAGTTCCTAATAAACCTGTTAGTGTTGCTCCGCCAACCATTGTATCTGCTGCAACTTTAGCCAATTCTTCTTCAGAAAGAAATTGCGAAACTGGCACACCATTGTAAGATGCTAAACGTGTTAACGGAATCATTGTAGTATCACCGTGACCACCAACAACCATTCCTTGAATATCATTTGCAGGTTTGTCTAATGCTAATGATAAATAAGTTTTAAAACGAGAACTATCTAAAGTTCCTCCCATTCCAATAATTCTATTTTTGGGTAATCCTGTAGCTTTATGTGTCAAGTAAGTCATTGTGTCCATTGGATTGGAAACTACAACTACAATTGCATTAGGAGAATGAACCAATAAATTTTCAGCTACTGTTTTAACAATACTAGCGTTAATTCCTATTAATTCTTCGCGAGTCATTCCTGGTTTTCTTGGAATTCCAGATGTAATAACTACTACATCACTCGCCGCTGTTTTAGAATAATCATTAGTACTTCCAACCATTTTAGTATTGAATCCTAAAGTGGTTTGGGTTTGCATAATGTCTAACGCTTTTCCTTCTGCAAAACCTTCTCTAATGTCTAATAATACGATTTCACTCGCAATTCTTCTGTAAGCAATAGCGTCTGCGCATGTAGCTCCTACGTTTCCTGCTCCTACTATGGTAACTTTCATTGTATTGTGTGTGTTTATATTGATACTAAATTAAAATTCATATTGTATAGATAAGTTTGTATTTACAAATTTACCAAAAGCTATTGAAGATTGTACATAAATTTTGCTAAATTGATATCTACCAGAAATTTCTCCAATGGTATTGTATTTTATCTTGTAAATTTCTTTAAGTTTTTCATTAAATATATATTGAACTGGAATTACATCTTCAATACCTCCTTTTTCTCCGGATAATTTATATTCGAAATCACTTTTATTAGAAATAACACTTAACATTAATTCAAATTTCTTCCATTCTTTAGAACCACTAACTTGAAATTGCCAGGTATCGACCAATCCTGTAATTTTATTTATTCCAAGACTTCCGTAAGGCGTTTGAACATCAAGAAAATCGAAACTAACATCTTCTTTTGAATAAGCAATCATTGTGGCAAAGTTGATTTTATTTTTAACAAATGATTTTATGTATTGACTAAAATTATGTTTTAATCCAAAACCATAAACTTGATAATCACTTCGTTTCAATTTTACTTTTGTAGAAAATTTTCCGATGACTTCGAATCCTTTCCATAATGAGATAGAACCTTGAAAGTAAGGATAAATAACTTCATTATCATCTACACCTT
>NZ_JAYWFT010000018.1:0-2613 GCF_043778725.1 Flavobacterium sp.
AAATTCACGTTTATTTTCCGCAAGAAATTTTATCTTAGCAGAAAATACGCAGTTCCGAAGTTCGCCACTTCTTGTAGCCGCGAAACGTTAACTGACACCTTTGAGCTACACGAAATAGCATAAAAGAGAAACAATACAATTGCAACAATCAATTACCAACATTGGTAAAGAAAAAATAAACAAAAAGAACACCTATATATAACACAAAAAAATAATTTCTCTATTACCTGAAACAAAGACTTGAAAAACTTTGATTTATTCAAGAAAAAGAAAGGAATATTTTACAATAATTGTAAACGGAATAATATTTTTTGTAATTTTAGAAGCTACATAACTAAAACAAATGTCCATCTTGTAGCGTGGGCAATTAATTACGATGAAAAAATTAAAATTTATTTTTGCTGGTGTAATTATGTCAGCAATCTTCTTTACTTCTTGTAGTAAAGAAAACGACCAAACAAATGTAGAACAACCTCAAGCAGCTACCGCTGTATTGAAAACTGCAAAAATGGTAAGTTTTGAAAGTGCTTTAAAAGATTGGTACCAATCAAAAGCAGAAAACAATTCTAACAAAAGTAGCGTGCAAATCAATTTAGAAATTGAAAATCAAGCAACTAGTTTGTTAAAAGAAATCGGTGTAAGTCAAACCGATATCGACGCTGAAAAAGCAATATCCAACGATATGTTGGTTTATTTTGCTTTAGAACAATACTCCAATAAATTATCTCAAATGTATAACCAAAAACAAAGAGCAAGATGAAAAAGTTAATCATAATAGTAGCGCTAGTAACCTTTATTTCTGGTTTCTCTCAAAAAAAGATAACCATTACCAATCTTACTAATAGCCCCATGAAAATTTATGGCATTAGAACAAAACCAACAACTGGAACTTATCCTTATTGCTATGGATATTCATTCGCATTATATGCAGGACAGTCTTATACTTTGGTAAATAATTTGAGTACAACCAAATTTCCGTTCTACTCCTCACCAAATTCTCTTCCTCCTGTTATAAGTAATCTTAATTGGACAAGGCAAAACTCTGCAACTAGTGCATTAGTCAACCAAACTGGAGTAAACCTTTGGAATAATATATTTGCCGCTTCTCAAAACTTTAACTTTTTAGATTTTAGTATTGGTACTATTAATGGAGTTGGAGGTATTGCAGGTTCTATAGGTGTATCAACCCTAAATGGTCAAATTCTTGGAAATGGTTGGGAAGCATATTGTGATGTTTATCCCGCAACCCCAGGAAATCCAATTGCAGAAACAACTATCACATTCATTAATCCATAAATATATAATAAAATGAAAAAAATATTTTTAATTGCTTTGTTTATTTGCGGGATGCAACTACAGGCACAAAAAACCTTTAGACTTATCAATTTAACTGCTAATACAGTGATGATTGATAATTTAGTTACCAATACTGGTGTTGCAGGTGCTTATCCTCAATTTAATTCAAAACCAAATGGATCAGTAAGTATTGCGCCTTTTGCTACTTATACATTAACAACTACCAATTTAACTCGTTTTCCATTCTTTTCACCATCAAGTACACCAACAATCAACTCTTGGGAAAGAGCTACTTCGGCTACAAGTGGTACTGTAATATCAAGTACTGTAGCATTTCCTCTAGGAGCTGCTCAAGTTTTTTATTGGGTACAAGTAAGAATTGGAGGGTTTACAAAACAAGTAGGAGTTATTGGTTCTGGATATACTCCAGGCCCAATAACCAGTAACGGTTGGACTGCAACTTATAGTCAAATGGGTACAGGTACAGCACCAATTTATAATGTAACTATTCAATAAATAATTTTATAGACAGATAGCTAAGCTATCTGTCTATTTTTAAATTTTAAACACAATGAGAAAAGCTATCCTTTTTTTATTAATAAGCATTACAGTAAATGCACAAGATTTTAATTTTCAACGCAGTTGGGGTACTTATTTCGGCGATGAACGTTTTTACCTTCAAGACTCTAAAACAGATAAAGACGGCAATTTATACCTTGTAGGTGCTTTTGTAAATTTTACTAGCAACTCACAACCTATTTTTTCTACACCAAATGCCTACCAACCTTCTTTTGGCGGAGGCGAATCTGATGGGTTTATTGCAAAATTCAACAATCTTGGGCAACTCACTTGGGCATCCTATTTTGGTGGAAACGATACTGATGTTGTTTCGGGTATAGATATAGATACATCCAACAACATTTACATACTAGGTACTACGAGCAGTATTACAAATATTGCTACTACAAATGCCTACCAATCAAATATCAACGGAGTTTCTGATTTTTTCATCGCACGTTTTACACCTTCTGGCGTACTAGATTGGAGTACCTACTATGGTGGCAATGAAACAGAAGGTTTTGGATTAAATTTCCTAACTACTAGTGCGAATAATACCAGACTTTATATATCTCACGATAAAGTCAACAATTTTTATATCTCAGGATATTCAACTAGCCCGAATATGGCTACTATAGGAACTTTCCAACCCGAACAAGGACAATCCAATCAAATTATTGCTAAATTTGATAATAATGGCACTAATATTTGGACAACTTATCACGGAAGCATCAACCCTTGCTATATTACCGCAATGAA
>NZ_JAYWFT010000019.1:0-6682 GCF_043778725.1 Flavobacterium sp.
TCTTTAACGTTATTTTCTACTTTTGAAATATATGATTTATTTGTTCCACACTTTATCGCAAGTTGCTCTTGAGTTAAACCTTTTTCAATTCTTGCATCATGAACTAATGCACCTAATTTAAAGTTTTCATAACCTTCTTCAAATGCATTCCTTTTTGCAGTTCCTAATTCTCCATATTCTTCGTTAAGAAGTTGAGAAAGTGTTTTAATGTCTTTATTTGTTTTCATAATATTCTTTTTTAATTTTTAATGCTTTGACAATCTCCTTTTTTGGTGTTTTTTGAGTCTTTTTTTGAAACCCATTGGCAAGTACAATTAATTTACCTTCATCAAAAAAACTAAAAACTCTAAATATATCACTTCCTTGTTGAATTCTGACTTCATAAAGTCCGTCGGTTTCTTCAATATGTTTTAAATAAGTCTCAGGAACTTGTTGAATTTCCTCAATTAATTTTAATGTCCAAGCAATTTTTGCTTTCACTTTTGGATTTTGTAAACCCAAAAAATCATTAAAATATGATTTGTATATAATTACGGTTCTATAAGTAATTCTGTTTTCCATTTAGTAAAAATACAAAAGTAGTCTTATTGAGCAACTTTTATTATATTAAATTTTCAATAAATTATACTTTTCTCCTTTTTCACGCAAAATATCGCACAACGTTTGGCGACTACAAGAAGTGGCGAACTTCGGAACTGCGTATTTTCTGCTAAGATAAAACTTCTTGCGGAAAATAAACGTGAATTTACCACATTTCTCGCCATTTCTTGTAACCGCTGTTACAAGAAGCCTTTTATTCTTCCGTTATAATTAGTTTTAGGTTTGATTTTAGAATTTTACTTTGCACTATTATATTTTACTCGTTTATTGTTAATGTTTTATTACTCGTTATTAGTATTTGCATATTAAATATTAGGTTTTACAGTTGTCTTATTAGGAGTTGCAGGTTTGTTATTATTAATTTTCTATGCGTTATTATAAGTTGCAGGTTCAATAATAGGAATTGCGGATTGAATATTAGTGTTTTGCTATTCGATATTGTTGTTTTGACCTATGTTATAATAAATTTATGATTGAATATTAGGAATTTACTATGGCTTATTTTAAAAAATAGTAAGAATAACACAAAAGGGCGGTAGCCCTTTTGTGTTATATCTTTTTCATTTTGTTTCTTTGAATTGAAGTTTAACAATTGCGTTGTAATATGGTTTTCCTGCATCGCCTAAAGATTTTAAATAGGATTTAACATCTTTGATTAGTTGTATTACATTTATTTGATTGTTATATAAAATGTCATTTCTATTTTTTCTTGCTGTAATTAGTGCATTTCCAGCCGAGTTTACTGCTTGACTTAATGTAACAAGGTTTGATTGTAATGCTTGTAAACTTGCAATTTGTATTTCTGTTTCGTTAGGTGCATATTCTGTATGAGAAGCTAGTTGAGTTGTGTAGGTATCTAAATTAGCAATACGACTGTCATAACTCATTTGAGATGTGGAAATACTATCAGTTTCTGTAGTTTCTGGATTTACAGATTTTGGTTTTTGGTCGCCACGTATTTTTTTTGCTTGATTGGCTATGTTTTCCTTATCTGTAGATGATATGTCTAATGATTTTGCATAATTAGAAGACTTTGTCATTAATTTTCCAAGTGGAGCAATGGCAACTTCTCTTTCTGCAACTGCATTTTTATAGATTGGTTTTTTTCGTTTAAAACTGTAATTGTTGCACCAAGTGAAACTTTTTTGGGTTGAAGATTTGCTAATAGTAGATTTGAATTTGATGGATTGTAAATAGTTCCCATTTCTTCGAGGATTTGGTATGCTGAACTAAAGTTTGCCACATTTTTATTGTGTCCTGTTTCTGAAGTAGAAGCCATAATGTTTTGATTTAAAAGTTTATAACACAAATATATAAAAATAAATAATAGATAAAAATTAAACCCTTTGAAAATTTCAAAGGGTTTAATTTTTATTTTTTTACAAATCTTACAGTTTCAATTCCTTTTTCTGTTGAAAGTCTAATTAGATAGGTTGTTGTTATTAAATTAGAAATATCAATTTGATATTTGTCTTTATTTTCATTAATTGTTATTATTAATCTTCCTTGCAAATCAAAAAACTCAATTTTTTGAATCTGTTTTTGAATATTTTCAATAAACAAAATATTACTAGATGGGTTGGGGAAAATTTTTACATTGTTATCATTGTTTATTGTGAAATTATCGTTTGATAAAGTAGCTAGATAGTTGTAAACATTTGCATCGCACCCTAAAGTTCCAACTGCAACCCAAGGACTAACATCAGTTGCAGAACAAATTGACCTAACAAAAAAGGCATAACAGCCATAGGCAGGTGGTAAATCCGTAAATAAGTAGGAGTTGCCAACAGCAATTATTCCATTTGTAGGTATATTTGAACCAATATAAAAATCAGGTACAACTGAAACTTCCCAAGAAGTTGCAGTTCCGTTTTCAGTCCAAGATAATTGTGCGGCAGTGGCATAAGGAATTGAAAGAGTTAGGTTTGAAGGAGTTTGACATTGTGCGTTACCTATTATATAGGTAAGCAAGATAGTTAAAGTTAAATATTTTTTCATAATTGTGAGTATTAAAAACCTATTGTCAAAGTTACAACTTTGACAATGGGTTTGGTTAATTTATTTAGTTTTTTATTAGTTTTTGTTGTGTGTTTATGGTTTCGTTGCTAATACGTGCAATATAATATCCATTTGACAAATTAGTAATATCTATTTGATTTTGGCTTTCAGTAGTGAGTACTTGTTTAAATACTAGTTCGCCTAATATGTTAAATACTGTTATTGTAGTTGGCTCTTTTATATTGGTTAGGTCTATGTTATAAATACCTTTACTTGGATTTGGATAAATAATTATAGCATTATAATTTGGGTTGGTATCAATTTCAGGTTCACTTTGATACTCTAAAATACTGCTTTTAGCTTGAACACCTGCTGAACCAAAAATTCTTGTTATGTTAGTTGCTGATAATCCGTTAAAAGTTGTGAATTTACCACCTACTATTATTTTTCCATCGGGTTGTTGTTTTAATACTTTTACATAATTGTAGCAATATGTGCAACTTGATGTTATATTATCTGTTGTACCTGTTCCAATACTAAAAGCTGTATCTAATGCTCCAGTAGTTGTCAAACGAATGAGTTTTTTTACTGCTGTAGTGCCAAATAATGTAAACTCTCCTCCAATAATAGGTTTGTTTGTAGTTGGTTCAAGAATTAATTCATTAATTGCTCTTTCGACACCAGTTGTAGTATTAAAACTTGTATCAATAGCTCCTGTAGAAGTTAAACGTACTAGACATTTTACATTGCTTCCATTATACTTATTAAATGCACCAGCAATGATAATTTTCCCATCAGGTTGAATGACTGCTTTGGCTATAGGAGAATATAGCGATACACTTAAATCTACATTATACACTAATGAACCAGCTGTATCACCAGCTAAAAATGTTGTATCAATTGTACCGTCACTATTTAAACGTATAATGTTCTTTTGTGTCGCTCCAGCTGTTGGTGGGCTAAAGAAACCAAGTAATATAATTTTACCATCAGATTGTATTGTAATACCAGTTACAACACTTCTGTAATATGTGTTTAATACTATAGGGTTAAATGATGTATCAATTGAACCGTTAGTATTAATTCTGACAATTCCTAATCTTTGTATACCATTATAGTAATAAAAATCGCCACCTAATAAAATTTTGCCATCGGTTTGAAGAGCACAAGCGTGTCCCCAGTTGTTTGAGTACCCTGATAAAGCTGTAACACCAGCACCTCCATTATTAAAAGTAGTATCTACATCACCATCAACTAATAATCGATTAACTCCTACGCTTGTTCCTCCAAAATTTGCATTCCACCAAGTAGCAACCACAATTTTATTATCAGACTGAATAGCCAAATCTTTTGCCCCTTGGTTCCCAATAAAAGAAAAAGTCTGATCTAAAGTTAGGTCTGTATTTAAACGTGCAATATAAGGTTTTGAAATATTATTATAGGTTGTAAAAGCACCTGATATAATAGACTTCCCTGTGTTTTGTAATCCTATAAGATTAACATAGTTATTAGCTCTGATACCAGCAACAAGAGTTGGAGTAGTGTTATTGTTTGTAACTACTATAGTTACAGATGCTGTATCAGAAAAATTACAGTTACCTATTGAACTCAATCTATAAGTTAGCGTATAAGTACCCGCAGGTGTTCCTACTGGAATTGAAATAAGACCTGAACTGTTGATGGTGGCACCAGCAATAGATAGAGGAGTTACCAAAGCAAAATTGACATTTGGTAATGAAGTAGAACTTGAAGCAGTACCATTGTATAAATCATTGGCATAAACACTTGTGGTAACACCTCCTGACACACCGATTATTGGCATACTAGAAAAATTATCGTTTATAGCATCTACAACTATTGTGTTTGATGATGTAGTACTAATAATTATTGTATCGTACAATGTAGTAGAACATCCACTACTATTTGTAAAAGTATAGCCAATTGTAGTTGTTCCTACTCCAGCAACAGAAGCATTGAAAGAATAGATACCATTGGCAAGAGTTACACCTGTACCTGAAAAAACACCGTTAGTATTTGTACCACTTAAATAAATGGATAAATCGTTTAGATTTTGACTACTACAAATTGATGCTGGTAAATTAAATACTGCTCCATTTGTTGGAATTAACGAAACATTATCGATGTAATAAGCGAGAGATTGACTGTAAGTGTCGGTAGTTGTATTGTTAAGATTACAACTAGTATCTATAGAAGCAGGAGTATTTGTTGAAATAACTACATTTTTTAATAATCCCAAATACAAATACTTTTCACCACCATTTGTTGTTGTGAAATTAAAAGTTACAGTATCCCAGCCATTGATATTTCTTGTGATAGTTGGATAAGTTAATAACATCGATGGATTTGGAACAGTGTTAATTTCAAAATTTGTTGCAGTATTGAAACTAATTAAGTTTGTGTTTGATATATATACTTGTAGATTACTAGCGAAATTACTTTTTCCCTCTGGTAACGATACATCAAAACTTATTTGATAATTTGTATTTGGTTGTAATTGTTCTTTCAAAATTGTATATAAATGTTGTTTTCCACCGTGTCTGGTTGTAAAAATCGTAGAATATCCATTTCCTATACTATTATTACATACTTGATTGCCATAAATATTACAAGGCACATCAACCTTGAATGAAAAAGGAGAAGATGTAGGCATTACATTTGAATTGAAATACGAAGGTGTGAATTGTTCGTTAACACTGGCAATAGGAGTATTCCAACCACAGACTTTAATTATTTGATGAATATCTGTCGGTAAACTTGAATATTGTTCAAAATTTCCATTCATTACTAAATCGCAAGCACTTGGTATTGGGGTACATCCATTAGTTGGTGGAGGAGTTAAAACATAAACATAAAGATAAGTTATATTCCCTCGTTTTGTACCATTAACAGGTACATAACGTAATATATGTAAACCAGCTGTAGTAGTTGTAAATGTTGATATTGTTGTATTCGTTCCAAAGGTATTAACAATTGTAGTGGTTGATGGCGATGTAATGTCTTGCAAACATTCGAAACTAGTTGCGTTAACATCATTTACTAAAAGACCAGATATAGAAATTGATGTACTTGTTGCTCCTGCAGTCACAATACTTCCTATAAAAGTATAAGACCCATTACTACTATTTATACCATCGTTTAAACCTGCAACACTAATGCCTGCACAAGAAGTTCCTCCATAATTGTAATAACCATTACTTGTTGTGGTAGTACCAAAAGTTGTTTTAACATTGTAACCTATATCACAAAGTACATTCCTTTCCTCGGGTTTTAAGTAACGTTTAGTTGTTCCGATAACATTCACATTGCTTAAAACAAAGTAACTATCGTTACCATACGGTGAAGCACAAGTAGGATATAGCAAATCTTCAAAGTGGCTTAAACTACTTCCTTGCTCAAAACAAGTTGGGGTATAAACAGGAACTGTTGAAGAACCTACATATTTTATTGCATTATTACAAACAGTACTATTGAGCACACCAGCGCTTATATTGTTTGGTAAAGTACATCCGGGTCTTAATAATGTTGGAGAGACAGAAGAATTAAAGCTAACATCATACATACTACAACTTCCGATTGTGAGCAATGGAATATTGTTTTTAGTTCTTAAAAAAGTATCATACCTGCTATAATACGGTGATGGGTCAATTGATGTACCATTTTGATTAATAAAGCTATTAAAACCTAATGAATGAAAGACTTCGTGTAAAATAACAGTATATAAATCGTATAAATTGGTTGGCGAATTGATAGATAGATTTGTGTTCCAATTTATACTAGGGTCGTTGAAATTAAAAGCAACTTGCCCATGATAAAAGGTATTTGTTGCGCTAGAAATGTTAGTATAGGAATCTACTCCTGTGTGTATTGTTTTCCATATTTCACCGTCTAAAATTCCACCTATTGTATTTGTACTATTAGCGTATGGGATATAAAAAGAAGATGCTAGTCCTAAAGTACCTGATGGCACACTCAAATTTGCAATATTTCTAACCCAAATATTAACTTTATTACCAGTAGTTGATAATGGTGAAGTAATAAAGTTAGATATGTCTTCAAATACTTT
>NZ_JAYWFT010000020.1:0-2596 GCF_043778725.1 Flavobacterium sp.
AAATTACAGAACTATATCCACTATAACGTCGACTAAACAGTTGATGAAAGACATATTAAAGACAAGAAAAACTGTAAAATATTATGTTTGGTATAATCTTGGAATGATGGCTATTAGCATGGTTATTGGTTTTATATTGGTTTTTAGTACTGACCCAAAATTACATGAATTGACTTCTAAGAATAGTGCTATAGTTTTAATGACCGTTTTTTGTGCTATATGTATTTTGGTTTTTGTAGGTGTATTTTGGTTATTCTACCGTTTAATTTATGGTATATTGTTACGAAAATTGTTTAAAAACTATAACGAATTAAAGAAAATAGATTTATAAAAAAAATACCTGATAAAATTTATCAGGCATTTTTTTTTAGTATTCCCATTGACGGAGTTTATTGAGTTTTTCTTGCTCTTCAATTTCTTCGGCAGGAATAACTTTAAGGAAAGAGGCATGTTGCTCAATAGCGTACTCTACTTTTTCTACAATTTCTTCTATTGTATCGTTTTCATAATCAATATCTAAAGGTTCTTTAATTATGAATGATTGTAGTATATTTTTCTTTTTTAATCGTAATCCTTTTTTATCAAATGAACGACGAAATCCATCAATTACAATTGGAACTACAATTGGTTTGTGTTGTTTAATGATGTGTGCTGTTCCTTTTCTAACCGGTTTGAAGGATTTTGTAGTTCCTTGTGGAAAGGTGATTACCCAACCATCGGCTAGAGCGATTTTAATGTTTTCGGTATCGTTTGGATTTACCTCACGCTTTTCTGTAACGTCCTTTCCTGCTGCACGCCAAGTTCTTTCTACGGTTATTGCTCCAACGTAAGCTAAAATTCTAGGAAGTAATCCAGCTTTCATAGTTTCACTCGCCGCGACATAATAAACGTTCATTTTAGGTTGCCACAAATAACCTACGTTTTTAATGTTGTCTGCTCTACCAGAAAGACTCGCATTGAAAACATGAAACATAGCTACAACGTCTGCAAAATAAGTTTGATGATTGGATATAAAAAGTACATTCTTATCAGGAAGATTTCTAATAATTTCAGATCCTTCAATATGTAATTCATTAAAACCTCTATAACGCCTATGAGTTATTACTCCGAAAATTCGGATAATCCATTTTTTGATAAAAAGTATATGTCCAAAAGGATTTTGTTTAAACAATCCCATAATAATCTGTAGAAAATGAAAAACAAAAATACAAAAACTTCTTGTTTAAAGCACCAATTTTAACGCTTCTTTTAGTTCACTTAACATCATTGCAGTTGCACCCCAAACTGAATGCTCATAAATTTGAAAAACAGGAACATTGATAGATTTAGAGTACGATGATTCTATTGTTTTTGTACAAATCACGGAGTCATCAAGAAGCATAGACAAAGACATTTCAATAATTCCAGCTACTTCATCTTCTTGAAGTTTAAAATTTAATTCTTTAGTTGACACACCAAGAAAAGGATATACTAAAAAATTACTTGATGGAATGTAAATTGATGAAAAACTTCTTATTACTTTTATTTTATCTGGATGAATTCCAACTTCTTCGTAGGTTTCTCGCAAAGCTGTTTCCATCAAATCTGCATCAGTTTCTTCAAACTTACCTCCTGGAAATGCAATTTGAGAAGAATGTACACCTGGATATGAATTTCTAACAATTAATACTAAATGAGCAATATTCCCTTTAGGATAAAACAGCATCATCACAGCAGCTTTTCGTGAATTACTATCTTGTTTAATTCCATCCTCTAATATTTTAATTCTTTCTAAAGGAGCCATTTTTACATGCGCAGAAGTAGATGGTAAATTCACATTAACAATAGCATTAATTGATTTAAAAAAGACTTCAAAATTCATAGTCAATGGATATATTTATTTATAAATTTACCAAAAAAAAATAACAACCCAAAAAATAATTGTTCAATGTACAGCAAAGAAGAAAGTTTAAAAATTAAAAAGGAATTTTGGGTACAATTTGCAGAGGTGTATCCTAGAAAGTGGTTACTTTATGATACAAAAATAAAAGATTTAACTTTTAAGTTTTATGTAGATAATAAAAAAGCTCAAGTTTTATTAGATATAGAACCGAAAGAAGAAGAAAAAAGAAAAATTTACTACGAAAAAATAGAATCTTTAAAAAAAATCTTAATCGGAGAATATCTACCAGATGCAATTCTAGAAAGAAATCATTATTTAGAAAACGGAAAAGTTATTAGCCGAGTTTGGGTAGAAAAAACAAACATCAGTTTAAATAACAAAAATAATTGGGAAGAAGTTTTCAATTTCTTCAGTGAAACAATGACACAATTTGAAACTTTCTTTTATGAATACCAAGATTATATAAAAGACTTAGAAACAAACACTTAATTTTTTTCTACTCCCTTGAATCACTCTTTTTTACTATGTCTTTTCTTTTTTTAAGAAAAAAAGGATATGGCTTGAATGACATTGATGAAGTTTTAACTTAAAGTTAAAATTTAAAAAGTATATTATAAAACAAAACACCCTATCCGATATGGATAGGGTGTTTAAAAGAAAGGCGACGACATACTCTCCCACATAACTGCAGTACCATCTGCGCAATCGGGCTTA
>NZ_JAYWFT010000021.1:0-17448 GCF_043778725.1 Flavobacterium sp.
CAATTTCCAATCTAAATAAAGTAAATAAAAAGTTCACACATTATTGAAAATATACAGTTTCCTTCTTTGCTCATCTGCGCTCCCTCTCTTGGGCTCGAACCAAGGACCCTCTGATTAACAGTCAGATGCTCTAACCAACTGAGCTAAGAAGGAAACTGTATATTTTCAATAATGTGTGAACTTTTTATTTACTTTATTTAGATTGGAAATTGTATTTCTTATCTGCTAAGCGGTTGCAAATATAAAGCGTTTTTTATTTTTTGCAAACAAAAATTGATATTTTTTTTATTTTTTTTATTTGCCAACAATTGCTTTGTAAATGTCGTTTCCATTTGCAAATAAAAGTAATGATATAAGTAGAACAAAACCAACCAATTGGGCTTTTTCCATAAAGTTATCACTTGGTTTTTTACCCGAAATCATTTCGTATAATAAAAATACTACATGACCACCATCAAGTGCAGGAATAGGTAATAAATTCATTACTCCTAACATTATTGACAACAAAGCTGTGATGCCCCAAAATGCTTGCCAACTCCAAGTTGAAGGAAAAACGTTAAAAATAGCTCCAAATCCTCCAACACCTTTATAAGCACCAGTTTTAGGATTGAAAATTTTTTGTAATTGCCCACCGTAACTAATCAATTGATTTTTTCCTTTTTCAATTCCTACTGGAATAGATTCTGAAAAACTGTATTTTTGTTGTGTAAGTTTGAAATAACCTAATTTTTCTAAATTATCTTCTGTTAAAGTTCCTACTTGAAAGCCTAATTTCCCTTCTTTATTAATTTGAAGAGAAACGTTTGTGTTTTTTTCATCTCTAATTACTACCGCATTTATTCTTTTGCCTTTGTAAGCGTTTAAAACTAATTCCGCTTCATCAAAATATTTAATTGCTTTTCCATTTAAAGAAATTAAAATATCTCCAGCTTTTAATGTATTTTTATTTGGAGATTCATTTTGAAATTCTCCAACTACAAATGGCATCCGTAATTTGATTGCATTTTTTGTGTTTTCATCTATATTTTGTCCAATAAAATCAACAGGTAAATTAATTTCTATTTCTTTTCCGTTTCTATTAACTAAAACTTTTTTAGACATCAAAATATCTGAACTAATTGATGGAACAAATCGATCTATTTTTTTTCCATCAATTGAGACTATTTTATCACCTGTCTTAATACCTGCTTTTTCTGCAACCGGATTTGTTACCCAAATCCCATCTTTTAAATCATCATTTTTTATATATAAATCGCCATAAACATAGGTCATCCCAATGTAAATGATAAATGCCAAAATAAAATTTACAGTAACTCCGCCTAACATAATAATTAAACGCTGCCAGGTCGGTTTAGATCGAAATTCCCATGGTTGTGGTGGCAATGCCATTTGCTCTTTGTCCATGCTCTCGTCGATCATTCCAGATATTTTTACATAACCGCCAAGAGGAAGCCATCCTATACCGTATTCTGTTTCGCCAATTTTCTTTTTAAACAAAGAATATTTTACGTCAAAGAAAAGGTAGAATTTTTCTACTCGGGTTTTAAATAATTTGGCAGGAATAAAATGACCTAGCTCGTGAAGAATAATAAGTATTGATAAGCTCAGTAAAAACTGAGAAAGTTTAATTGCAAATTCCATTTTTAAAATTCAGTATTATTATAAAAAGCAAAAGTAAGGTTTTCGCCTTACTTTTTACCAAATATGTTGTTTATGCTTAATTTTTTATAATTTTTTTATGAAATACACCTTCAAGAGTTTCTATTTGAACAGTATATATACCATCGGAAAGACTTGTAATAGTAAAATCTAACGCGCTATTTTCTAGTACCATTTGACCAAGATTATTAAAAAGTTTTATTTTTTTAACTACCATATCTAGTGGCATTTGAATATGCAATTGGTCTGTTGCAGGATTTGGGTATATTTTAATGGCTTTGTCTTGTTCAAATAATTCATTAGAAAGTGTTGCAGTACTATTTTTTGAAATAATATTTTTTTCTGTATCAAATGCTACACCTGATACCAAAAACGGAACTGGAATTATAAATTCTTCGCCATTTGATACGTTATTTAAAACTACATTATAGGTTTGTCCAGATGCACTAGTTAGTGTAATTGGAACTGGCATTTCAAAAAAGTTTACAGAACTATTAGATTGTGTTTGGTTTATTGTTATTTTGGCTTGACCTAATCCCCAGTTATTAGCTGTAATTGAATAAATAGGATAGCCTTGATTATAAACCCAATCATTAAAAAATTCGGTTAGACTTTGTCCATATACTGTTTCTAGATGGTATTGAAGATCGGAAGTAACGGCATACTTGTAGGCTAAGTTTGTATCGGCTAAGTAATTTCTCATTCCTTGAAAAAACAGTGCGTCACCAAGTTTAAAACGAAGCATATTTATTACCATCGCTCCTTTATCGTAGGACAATCTACTACTAAAAATTCTATCAACATTTGTAGCTTCTGTAGCTGTTAAGTATACTGCACCACCTGTTTGTGATGTAATGTTGTTAATCATGTTTGCTTTTTCATTTATAAAAGCGCCACTTCCGTCAAAGTTCTCATATACTAGTGATGCAACATAGGTTGCAAATCCTTCATTGAGCCAAATATCTTTCCAGCTTCCACAAGTTATTTTATCGCCAAACCATTGATGTGCCATTTCATGAGCAATTAATTGTCTGTCAAATCCTACCATAAATGAAACTGTTGTGTGTTCCATTCCTCCGCCCCAACCAAATTCTGCATGACCATATTTTTCTGTATGAAATGGATATATTTCAAAAAGAGACTCGTAAAGTGCTAAAATCAATGGAGTTTGATCTAAATCTGTTTGAACTGAGGCTAAACTTTCAGGATAAATATAATTTATAATAGGATAAGTGTTAGGCGCAGTTCCTCCAACTTGGTTATAAACACTATAATTAGTGACGGCTATTGCAATTAAATAGGCAGGAATTGGATATCCGTGATGAAAATGAGTGGTTTTATTAGCGCCATTAATTACTGGTGTTGTAGTTTCAATTCCGTTAGAAACACTAACATATTGAGATGGTGCTGTGATAAAAACGTCAATACTATTTACTTTGTCATTTAAATCTTGTTTACACGGCCACCAATCTCTTGCGCCAAAAGGTTCAGATAATGTATAAATAACTGGTGTTCCATTGTGTGTGCTTCTTGTAAATGCTTGTTCTCCTGTTGCTGGTGCGCCAGAGTAATTGATTTCTAGTGTTTCTGTAGCTCCAATTGCTAATGTTGAAGGAAGTGTGATGACTAATTCATTACTAACTGTTTGAACAAAAGTTAAATTTACATTATTCTTTTTTACAGAGCTAACGGTTAATTGTTTTGTTAAATCAAATGTTACTGTTGACATGCTTGATAATGCCGTGAAAGTTGTTGTTACTTTTCCGGTTATTCCATAAACACTAGGGTTTACTGTAAACTCCAGCTTGTGGTAGGTAACATCGTAGTTTTGAGTATTAGGATTGGCCTGTATATTTATCAATTTTGATGCAGATTTCATTTCTGATTCAGCAATTTGATTTGACTTTATAGCGTTTTTTTGTGAAAACATCACAGTAGTGAAAAAAAGTATTACTAATAGGTAGTGTTTTTTCATGAGATTGGGTATTTTTTTGCGAATATAGTAATTAATGCGAATTAATAATTTAAAAATTTTATTAAAAAATTTTTAAATTGCTATTTTATATTGAGTTAAGCCCATAAAGATTAAATTTTACTTTATTCAATTAATAAAAATCAATTCCTTAAATTTGCCATCTTATAAATTTTAAGACATGTTACAGATAGCCTTTATTAGAGAGAATCAAGAGAAAGTAATTACAGCTTTAGCCAAACGAAATATGGATGCTAAAGTTCTTGTAGAAGAAGTGGTACAATTGGACGAAAGTCGAAGACACACACAATTAGAGATGGATAATACTCTTGCCGAATCCAATAAATTGTCTAAAGATATTGGCGATTTAATGAAAAATGGTGAAAAAGCTAAAGCCGAAATCTTAAAACTTAAAACAGTTTCGTTAAAAGAAAAAAGTAAAGAAGCCTCAGATAGACTAGACGTTTTAACTAATGAGTTAACTCAAAAAATGTATCTCTTACCCAATCTTCCTGCAGATATTGTTCCGTTTGGGAAAACACCAGAAGAAAATTTAAATGTTTTCGAGTCTGGTGAAGTGCCTGTTTTGCATGGTGAAGCATTGCCGCATTGGGAATTGGTAAAAAAATACGACATTATAGATTTTGAATTAGGTGTTAAAATAACAGGTGCAGGATTTCCAGTTTACAAAGGTAAAGGAGCTAAATTGCAACGTGCTTTAATTACCTATTTTTTAGATAAAAATACCGACGCAGGTTATCTAGAATACCAAGTTCCTCATTTAGTTAATGAAGCATCTGCCTATGGAACAGGGCAATTGCCAGATAAAGAAGGACAGATGTACCACGATGCAACAGACGATTTATATTTAATACCAACAGCCGAAGTGCCAGTTACCAATATTTTTCGTGATGTAATTATTGCCGAAAATGATTTGCCTGTTTTGTGTACAGGATATACGCCTTGTTTTCGTAGAGAAGCAGGTTCTTATGGTGCTCACGTTAGAGGATTAAATCGTTTACATCAATTTGATAAAGTAGAAATAGTTCGTGTTGAGCATCCAGATAATTCGTACAAAGCCTTAGACGGAATGGTAGAACACGTAAAAAACATATTGGACGAATTAAAATTACCTTACAGAGTTTTACGTCTTTGTGGAGGCGACATGGGATTTGCGTCAGCATTAACCTACGATTTCGAAGTGTTTTCTACAGCTCAAGACAGATGGTTAGAAATTTCATCTGTTTCTAATTTTGAAACTTTTCAAGCTAATAGATTAAAATTACGATTTAGAGATAAAGACGGAAAAAACCAACTTGCACACACATTAAATGGAAGTTCATTGGCGTTACCTAGAGTTCTTGCCGGAATTTTAGAAAATTATCAAACGCCAGATGGAATTGTAGTTCCAGAAGTGTTGCGCAAGTACACAGGGTTTGATATAATTAATTAAAAGATAATTTGCATGCCAGTAGGCAGGTCTTTTTAACATTTCATTGTACTAGATTGGCGCAAAATGTGTTACTTTGGTACATTGTTTTTTAATGCCAATTTTGATGAAAAAACTACTTACCTTACTATTTTTTGCAACAACGCTATTTGTTCAAGCACAATCAGAACAATTGGCGCAAAATTATTTTGACAGAGGTGAGTTTGAAAAAGCACAAATCGCTTACGATGAGTTACTAAAATCGCAACCCAATAATTTTAATTATTTTCAAAAAACGGTTGAATGTTTCCAGCAATTATCTCAATTTGATAAGGCAGAAAAAGCCATTCAAGAACGATTAGACAAATACAAACAAGGCAATTTCCTTGTAGAATTAGGCTATAATTTTCAACTCCAAAAAAACCAAGAGAAAGCCAATAAATATTACAATCAAGCATTAGATAGAATTAGAAAAAATGCCAATGAAGTATACCAAATTGCCTACGTCTTTGAACGAAAAGCATTGGTAGAATATGCACTGCAAGCCTATCAAATTGCAACAGAGTTAGATTCAAAATTAAATTTCAATTTTCAAATGGCATTGCTTTATGGTCAAAAAGGCGATATAGACATGATGATTGAAACTTTCTTGATAGAATCGTATAAAAATCCTCAAAATTTGGTAATGATTCAAAATCAGTTATCGCGATTTATGATTGAAGATACCGATGTTGCTTATAATGATGCCTTGAGAAAAGCATTACTTATTAGAATTCAAAAAACACAAGATATCTTTTGGAACGAATATTTAAGTTGGTATTATGTCCAGTTAAAAGATTACGGAAAAGCATTTCTTCAAGAAAAAGCAATTTATAAACGAAATCCCGAATCGTTTGCCAATATTGTAAACCTTGGGCAACTTGCTATTGAAGAAAATGACGAAACAGCAGCTACAGAAATATTAGGTTTTGTTCTAGAAAACACTAAAGATTTAGATTTATTGATTCGGGCACATTCCTATTTGATGGAAATGAAAATAAAAAAAGCACAACCAAAAGACTATGGAACTATCAACTTAGAGTTGGATAATTTAATTAAAGAATTCGGTGTTAGTCCATATACTTTATCTTTGTTAAACCTAAAAGCACATTTTGTAACTTTTAATTTGAAAGATGCCGAAACAGGAAAAACCATTCTGAAAAATGTTTTGGAAATGCCTATCAACAGAGAACAAATTGCCGAAACAAAAATGCAATTGGCAGACATTCTACTGTTTGAAGAAAAATTTAATCAAGCTTTAATTTACTATTCTCAAATAGAATCGGAAGGATTTAATAATCCTGTAGGTCAGATGGCCAATTTAAAAATTGCTAAAACTAGTTATTACAAAGGCGACTTTAAATGGGCAAACCACCAATTGGAAGTACTAAAAGCAGCATCAACACAATTAATTGCCAACGATGCTTTAGATTTATTTTTATTAATTTCAGACAACACCATAGAAGATTCTACACAAGTAGCTTTAAAGAAATTTGCTCGTGCCGATTTTTTACTCTTTCAAGATAAAAAACAAGATGCATTAACCGCTTTTCAAGCCCTATTAAAAGAAAATAAAGGCGACGCAATTGAGCCAGTAACGCTTTTAAGAATTGGAAAAATATACGAAAGTATGGGAGATACGGCATCGGCATTGGCTAATTATAAACAAATCTTAGACAATTTTAAAGAATGTATTTACATTGATGAAGCGCTATTTTATTCGGCAGAACTTTTCAACCAATTGAACGATGCCGAAAAAGCCAAACCACTTTATGAAGAAATAATTACCAAACACGAAGACAGTATTTACTATGTCACCGCACAAAAGAAATTTAGGAAACTTCGTGGAGATAAAGAAATTTAGTCAATAACAATATCAATTTCAAAAATCAATTTCAAAAGTCAATTTCAAAAGTCAATTTCAAAAATCAATTTCAAATTTTTTAGTACTTTAAATATTTTATCACTAGTGCAGTCAAGGTGCCAAAGTGCTCTAACAAACAAAATATGATATTATACAACGTTACAACAAACATAGACGAAACTATTAAACACCAATGGTTGCAGTGGATGCAAGAAAAACATATTCCCGAAATTTTAGCAACAGGAAAATTCTCATCGGCAAGATTGGTGCGTGTTTTAGTAGAAGAAGAAATGGGCGGATTAACCTATGCCGTTCAATACACAACCGATAGTAAAGAAACATTACAACGCTATTATGCAGAAGATGCGCCCAAGTTTAGAGCCGAAGGATTATCACTTTTTGGCGACAAAGCACTTGCTTTTAGAACTGAACTAGAATTTGTATCCGAGTTTTTTATGAATAATTAATTAGATTTAATTTATGGAAATTAGATTTCAATTTAAACAGGAAAGCAATAAACAACAACAGGATGATTTTTTAAAATTGTCTGGTGTAGAACATGTTTATGCTTCTCGGTGTTTGATGGAGCGAATGAGTTAATTTCCTGTGAAAAATAAAATTAATAATAATAAAGATAATTTTTTTATAGTGATTCCCTAAAAAAGGAAAATTAATATTTAACCAGATTTTAAAAAATCCTTAGAGACTTAGCGCCTTCGCGGCAAAAACAACATGGAAAAAGTAAAAGCCAAAAAACACCTCGGACAACATTTTCTTAAAGACGAATCTATCGCCAAAGCAATTGCTGACACCTTAAATCTTGAAGGATACGATGATTTGTTAGAAATTGGTCCAGGAATGGGAGTTCTAACTAAATATTTGTTGGAGAAACCAGTAAATACCTATGTGATTGAAATCGATACCGAATCGGTGACTTATCTAGATGAAAATTTTCCAAAATTAAAAGACAAAATAATCTCTAAAGATTTTTTAAGGTACAACATCAACGAAACTTTCGACGGAAAACAATTTGCCATCATTGGAAATTTTCCTTACAATATTTCAACCCAAATAGTTTTTAGAACATTAGAATACCGTAGTCAAATTCCAGAATTTGCAGGCATGTTTCAAAAAGAAGTTGCCGAACGAATTTGCTCTAAAAAAGGCAGTAAAGTTTATGGAATTCTATCCGTTTTAGCACAAGCATTTTACGATGTAGAATACCTTTTTACAGTAGATGAAACCGTTTTTATTCCACCACCAAAAGTGAAATCTGGCGTATTGCGAATGCGAAGAAAAGAAAATTTTACCTTGCCTTGCAACGAAAAAATGCTTTATACTGTAGTAAAAATGGCTTTTCAACAACGTAGAAAAACAATGAGAAATAGCTTAAAAGCATTAAATTTGTCCGATAATTTGAGAGAAGATAGTATCTTTGACCTTCGACCTGAGCAATTATCGGTAGAACAATTTATAGAACTCACCCAAAAAATAGAAGCCAATGCAGTTTAAAATCAGTAAAGAACTATTAGTTCAAATTGAGCAACTAATTCACGATAAAAACGATACCGAATTAGAAGTTTTATTGAATGACATGCACCATGCTGATATTGCAGAGATTTTTGACGAATTAGCTATTGAAGAAGCCATTTATATTTTTAATATTCTTGATAGTGAAATTACTTCTGAAATACTTCTTGAACTAGAAGACGACATTCGCGAAAAAATTCTTCACGGTCTCTCTGCTAAAGAGATTGCAGAAGAATTAGACGAAATGGATACTGATGATGCTGCCGATATTATTGCCGAACTTTCTCAAAGCAAGAAAGAAGAAGTAATATCAGAGCTTGAAGATCTAGAACATGCCAAAGACATCGTAGATTTACTTCGCTATGACGAAGATGAAGCTGGTGGTTTAATGGGAAAAGAACTAGTAAAAGTAAATGAAAACTGGAACGTACTTACTTGCGTAAAAGAAATGCGAAGCCAAGCAGAACACGTTACAAGAGTACATTCTATTTACGTTGTTGACGACGAAAACAGATTAAAAGGACGCTTGTCTCTTAAAGATTTATTGACTACTTCTACCAAAACAATGATAAGCGACGTTTACATAAAAAAAGTAGATTATGTAAAAGTAAACACACCCAATGTTGAGGTTGCCCGAATAATGCAAAAATACGACCTAGAAGCCATTCCAGTTGTAGACGAAATGGGACGATTAGTAGGTAGAGTTACCATAGACGATATCTTAGACGTGATCAAGGACGAAGCCGACAAAGATTACCAAATGGCTGCCGGAATAACACAAGACGTAGAAGCAGGAGATAGCGTTTTCGAAATGATAAAAGCACGTTTACCATGGCTTTTAATAGGTATGGTAATCGAGTTAATTGCCTCATTGGTTCTTAAAGAAAATCAAACCTCACAACAACAATATTCAACATTAATAATATTTGTACCCTTACTTTCTGCCACTGCAGGTAACATTGGCGTACAAGCATCGGCAATTGTAGTGCAAGGATTGGCTAACGGCTCGTTAAAGCAATTTAGTAAAAACTACTTTACTAAAGAGCTATCTGTAGCCATGATATCTGGATTAATAATTTCTTCTTTCCTATTTCTTTATCACTCCTTGATGTATGGTGAATATTTAGTAGGCTTAGCCATTTCATTATCAATGGTAGTTGTAATTCTTTTTGCAGCAACATTAGGAACATTAGTACCGCTATTTTTACACAAAAAGAAAATCGATCCAGCTATAGCAACAGGACCATTTATTACAACAACTAACGACGTTTTTGGAATCATGATTTATTTTGGAATAGCACGATTAATTTTAGGTTACTAATTTTTATCAGAAGCGAATCGTTCGAGCATCATTAAAAAACCATTTTCCAGCTTTACACTTGTAGTCACGAAAAAAAATCGTGAGCTACCGTTGCAATCTGGGCTATCCAGTTTTTGTCTTTTCCTTTTGTTTCAGTTTTCAAAAAATACTTATCTTTAACCAACAAATATAATCTAGCGAACTTTGCGAAAAGTTTTGCGCCTTTGCGGTAAAATGAAAAATATAAAAATCCTACACATCGATAGTAATCATCCGTTACTATGGAACCAACTTCAAGAAGCAGGCTTCACTAACGAAGAAGATTTTACTTCCTCCAAAGAAGAAATCGAAGCCAAAATCCACAATTATAACGGTATTGTAATTCGTTCCCGATTTAAAATTGACAAAACCTTTCTTGAAAAAGCAACCAATCTACAATTTATAGCTCGCGTTGGTGCCGGATTGGAAAGTATAGATTGTGATTATGCAATCGAAAAAGGTGTTCATCTTATTGCTGCACCCGAAGGAAATAGAAATGCCGTTGGCGAACATTCGCTTGGAATGTTATTGTCATTGATGAATAAATTAAACCGAGCAGACAAACTGGTACGCGAAGGAAAATGGATTCGTGAAGGCAATCGTGGTTATGAATTAGACGGCAAAACCATCGGATTAATAGGCTACGGAAACATGGGAAAATCATTTGCTAAAAAATTACGCGGCTTTGATGTAACCGTTCTATGCCACGATATTCAAGAAAATGTAGGTGATCAAAATGCCAAACAAGTTTCATTGAAAGAACTTCAAGAAAAAGCCGATGTACTGAGTTTGCACATTCCGTGGACGCCAGCAACCGATAAAATGGTAAATTCTAATTTTATTAATTCCTTTGCAAAGCCTTTTTGGTTCATCAACACTTCTAGAGGAAATAATGTAGTTACAAACGATTTAGTTTCAGCTTTGAAATCAGGAAAAGTGCTTGGTGCAGGACTAGACGTTCTTGAATATGAGAAACTATCTTTTGAAAATTTATTTATTGACACCGAAAAACCAGCTGCATTCCAGTATTTATTGCACTCAGAAAATGTTTTATTAACACCACACATAGCAGGTTGGACATTTGAAAGTCATGAAAAACTAGCACAAATAATTGGTAATAAAATTACCAAATTCTATTTTGGCGAAAGCCCTTTAGAAACTCAAACAAACCGAGTAACTGGTCTTGGTGGTTTTTTCTTTAAATCTCAAAATGCTAAAGAATTAGTCACCTGGTATGCCAAACATTTAGGGCTAAAAACCGACCAATACGGATCAACTTTCTGGTGGAAAGACAGCAATGGTATCGATTGTTCTACACAATGGTCGCCATTTACAGAAGATACAACCTACTTTCAACCCAGCGAAAAACAATTTATGATGAACTTTCGTGTAGCCAATTTGCAAGTACTTTTAGAAACTCTTAAACAAGAAGGTGTAACAATTGTAGGAGAAATGCAGACTTACGATTATGGAAAATTTGGTTGGATTCTAGACCCAGAAGGAAACAAAATTGAACTTTGGGAGCCAATTGACAGTGTTTTCCAATAATTTTTATATTTTAGACAATTCAAAACAAAAATAATTAACCAACAAACAAATTTTTATGGAATCTAATAAAGTAGATATGTTCATGATTGCCAATAGTAAATATTTTGAAAGCCATCATTTAAATGCAATAAGAGAGAAACTATTACAATTAGATGATTCCAAATGGCCGGTTGTACAAACTATGCAATTTAAAAGTCCAGACACAACACAACTATTATCAATTATGGGAGGACAATTGGGAATGGACCGTTTTTTTATTGGCGATACAGGTCTTGGAATAGCTAAATTACTAACTTGTGGTGGATTTTATATTTGGACTATCATCGATTGGTTTTCTATTTCGTCTGCTGCAAGAGAGAAAAATATGGAGACTTTTCAAAATTCTTTGTATTAAAAATGTCTAAAAATAAGTTATATTCTATTTTTTTGATAGCTTCTATCGCAGGATATGCTTATCTTTTTTATACTTTAAATTATTCCGAAAGTTCTCATTTTAGTGCTTGTATGATAAAGACTGCTACAGGTTATCCTTGTCCGTCTTGTGGCACAACTCGTGCTATTCAACTTCTTGTTCAAGAAAAATTTGTGGCATCACTATTGATGAATCCTTTCGGAATAATTGTTGCTATACTTATGCTAATTGTTCCTTTTTGGATAGTATTCGATTTGATAACTAAAAAAGAAACATTTTTTACTAATTATAAAAAAGCAGAGGCAATTATTAGAATTAAAGGACTAGCTATTGTCTTAATTGTTTTAGTTGTACTAAATTGGATTTGGAATATTTATAAACACTTATAATGCAAAACACAACATTTCCCTATAAACCATCAGACCATGAGTCGGAAAAAGCATCCAACAGTTATTTAATGTCTTTGGTTGCCTTAGTCGCAGGTTTACCATTACCCATTATTAACTTGATTGCTACATTTTTCTTTTTTATTGCCAATAGAAAAGGAACTTATTTTGTGCGTTGGCATTGCACACAAGCATTGGTTTCGCAAGCAGCTTTGTTGTGCATCAACAGCTTTGGTTTTTGGTGGACCATTTCAATCCTTTTTGGCGACGAGCATGTCAATAATCGCTATTTTGCATACCTATTTACAGCTTTTTGTTTCAATATTTTCGAATTTGCTTCCACCATTTACAGCGCGGTTCAAACTAGAAAAGGAAAACATGTGCAACAATGGTTTTTTGGAAATTTAACTAATTTAATTTGTAAGCCACAATGATAAATAAAACAATTTTTCAAGGATTAGTACTTATAGTTGTCTTTTTCGCAATGTGGTTTGGATTGTCCAAACTAGACTTTGTAGGATTTTTTCAAATAGAAAAACACACAACTTCTGCCGAAAATAAAATTGGCGATTTAATATGGGACCAAATACAAGAAACAGAAAACGTAGTTACCAACGATTCTTTAATTAAAACGTTAGATAAATTGATTTTGCCAATTTGCAAAGCCAATGGTATTAAACGCGATTCATTAAAAATTCATATTGTTAAAAAAGACGAAATAAATGCCTTTGCATTGCCAAACAATCACTTGGTAGTCTACACCGGATTGATAACTGACTGCAACAAACAAGAAGCTTTACAAGGCGTTATTGGTCATGAAATTGCACACATTGAAAACAATCATGTCATGAAAAAACTTTCTAAAGAAGTTGGATTATCTGTTTTAATTTCGGCAACAACAGGTGGAAAAGGTGGTGAACTATTGAAACAAATTTTAGGCACGTTATCTTCATCTGCATACGATAGAACTTTAGAAAAAGAAGCCGATATGGAAAGTGTTAAATACTTACTAAAAGCTGATATTAACCCAGAGCCAATGGCCGATTTCATGTTTCAGCTAGCCCAAAAACAAGAAGTTCCAGATGCTTTTTCTTGGATTTCAACCCATCCCGAATCTGAAGAGCGCGCCAAATATATTTTAGATTATCTTAAGGGTAAAAAGTTTAAAAAGATACAAACAATTACAGACGCAAACTGGAAATTGTTTCAAGAACAAGTAGAAAGGCTAAAGTAACTAAAAGAGCTAGATAATAAAAAAGCCCCAAAAAGTTATAGACTATTTGGGGCATTTTTAATTTTTTCATTGACAACTAAATCGCAATACTTCACATAATAAAATTTTTCTCTAATTGTTAACATACAAACCTTAAAGGTTTTTTTAACCTTCGAGGTTTAACATAAATACTAAAAACCTTTACTTTTCATTTAGCTTTCGTTCCAATTCGGCTTGAAATTCTTCCATAACAGGTTTCATAGTGCTTTCGGGAATATCGGCAATTCTTATGTACATTAATCCATCGATTGCATTGTTAAATAATGGGTCAACATTAAAAGCAACCAATCGTGCATTTTGTTTAATATACTTCTTGATAAGAACAGGAAGACGTAAACTACCTGGCTCTAACTCGTCTATAATTTTATCAAATTTATTTAAATCGGCTTCGGCTTCGTCAAATATAAAATCTTTATCGGCGTCTTTTAGTTTTACTTTAAATTCCTTTTTAGGATGTACATATTGTGCAATGTAAGGATCATAATAATTAGATTTCATAAACTCAATCATCAACGATTTAGAAAAATCTGTAAATTGATTGCTAATGCTTACACCGCCCAACAAGAATTTATGTTCAGGATAACGAAGCGTTGTATGAATAATTCCTCTCCAAAGCAAGAACAACGGCATTGGTTTTTGTTGGTAATCTTTAATAATAAATGCGCGACCCATTTCGATAGAATTTTGCATCATTTCGTGCAATTCACTTTCAAATCTAAACAAATCGTTCAAGTAAAAACCTTCCATTCCATATTTAGGAAATATCTCCGATCCCAATCCCATTCTGTATGCTCCAGCAACTTGCTTGGTTTCATCATCCCAAAGAAACATGTGGTGATAATATTGATCGTATTTGTCTAAATCAATAGATTCATTCGTTCCTTCGCCAACTTCTCTAAAAGTTATTTCGCGCAAACGACCAATTTCATGTAATACATTTGGTATTTTATTAGCTTCTGTAAAGAATACTTCATAATTCTTACTCTGCAATAATCTACAATCAGAATCTCTCAACTTGTTGACCTCGGCTACCATTTTTTCTTGATTGGCAGGCGTAGCAATTTGTTTCGGGCTTTTTGGCGCTTTTAAATTTGGAACAGAAAGAAGTTGCTTGCTTTCTTCATTAAAAGAATTGGCCAACATATAGGTTTTCTTTCTCAAAAATTCCGAATAATCATCAATAGTTAAATGTTCGTTTTGCTCGTTTACAGAAATAGGTTTTCCTATACGAACTTTAATAACTCTATCTTTTTGAGAAAACAATTCAGAGGGTAATTTGGCCGTTCTCATAGTGTCATCTATTTTAGAAAGAAAATAAAACAAACGACTATTTTTAGCATGAAAATAAATAGGAACAACAGGAACTTGGGCTTTTCTAATCACTTTTATAGCGCCTTCTTCCCAAGGCTTGTCAACTACAAGTTTGCCATCTTTATAGGTAGAAACTTCTCCGGCAGGGAACATTCCAAGAGGTTTTCCATCGCTTAAATGTCTAAAAGTTTCCTTTAATCCAATAACGCTAGATTTAACATCTTTATGGTTTTCAAACGGATTAACAGGCATTATGTATTTCTTTAAAGGCTCAATTCTGTGCAATAAAAAATTGGCAATAATTTTAAAATTAGGCTCTTTTTCAAGCATTAATTTCAATAATAAAACACCATCAATTCCTCCCAGCGGATGATTGGATATAGTGATATAGGCACCATCTTTTGGGAGCCGTTTTAAATCCTCTTCGGGAATTTCAAATTTTATTTCTAAATCTTTAAGTATCGCATTAAGAAATTCAACATCTTGCAAATGTTTATTTCTGTCATAAACTTTATTTAAAGTAGAAATTTTAAGTACTTTCATCAATATCCATCCAGCGAAAGTGCCTAAAACTCCATACTTGTCAGCGTTTATTGATTTTGCAACTTCTTTGGCAGTGACTAAACCCATTGAATTGTTTTTGGTTTTTGAACAAGAAACAAATATAGTAATTCTATTTGAAAGGAATTTTTAAAAAAAGCTTAATTATAAAAAAAGCTTAAACAAAACACATAATTTTAGATAAACCGAGTCTCATTTAATGTTTTTAATTACTTTTGAAAAACTATAAAAATTCAACAATGAAAATCATTTCTTATAATGTTAATGGCATTAGAGCTGCTATTACTAAAGGTTTTTTAGACTGGTTGCAACAAGCAAATCCCGATGTAATTTGTCTGCAAGAAATTAAGGCTCAAGAAGATCAAATTCCGATACTTCAAATTGCCGAAGCAGGTTATCCGTTTCAATATTATTTTCCAGCAGAAAAAAAAGGCTACAGCGGCGTAGCAATTTTGTCTAAAACCGAACCTAAAAATGTGGTTTATGGAACCGGAATTCAACACATGGATTTTGAAGGAAGAAATCTTCGAGCCGATTTTGATGATATTTCAATAATGAGCTTGTACTTGCCATCGGGAACCAATATTGATCGATTGGATTTCAAATTTCAGTACATGGATGAATTTCAAAATTATATCAACCATATAAAGAAAGACATTCCCAATCTTGTTATTTGTGGCGATTATAATATTTGTCACGAAGCCATAGACATTCATGATCCAATAAGAAATGCAACCGTTTCTGGATTTTTACCTTCCGAAAGAAAATGGATTGATGGTTTCATGAAATCAGGATTTATAGATAGTTTTCGCCATTTCAATAAAGAACCACACAATTATTCGTGGTGGAGTTATAGAGCAGGAGCAAGAGGAAACAATAAAGGATGGCGCATCGATTACAATTTAGTTTCAGAAAATCTAAAACATAGAATGACCAGAGCCATCATTTTGCCCGAAGCCAAGCATTCAGACCATTGTCCTATTCTAGTCGAGATTGATTAGAAGCTAATCGCGCTGTTCGTTTCAATATTTTTTACAAAAATTGGTTTTTTCTAAATTAAAGAAAGAGCTTCTATGGTCGCTTTTCTTCAATAAGAAAAAATACAATTTTTGTAAAAAATGATTTCCACTACCATCACGGCTAAAAATAAGTAGTAATAAATAAACACCAATTATTAAACTAAAAAACCTAAAACCAAATCTATAAAAGTTGTCAATAACAATGTCAATAACAATTTTTTTGCATAGATGAACTACCAGTTTGATACTCTAATTTTGATTCGATTCAAAAAAAATAAAAATAAGATGATTAAAAAAATTTCAATAGGACTATTAGTTCTAGCGCTTTCAACATCATGTGTTTCTAAGAAAATATATAATGATTTAGAAAATAAATTTGCAGACTTAAAAAAAGAAAACAGAAAATTAGCCGATGATAATGAAGGTTTAAATAAAACCAAAAATCAACTAGAAATAGATGGTACTAAACTAAAAGCCGATTACGATAAACTAAAAGCCGAACGTGATAAACTGCAAGCCGATTATACAGCGTCTGATAAAAATTTAAAAACACTACAAGCATCTTACAACGCTCTTGAAAAAGACAGCAATGAGGCTTTAACAGCCAACATCAATAAAAATAGAGAATTATTGGCCAAACTAGAAGCTAAAGAAAAATCTATGGCTGCCGAGCAAGACCGATTGAATAAATTAAAAGCCGACTTGGAAGCCAGTTCTAAACGCTTAAGCGAATTAGAATCCTACATCGCTGCCAAAGACGCAAGCATGAAAAAACTGAAAGAAACACTAATGAAATCCCTAAAAGCATTTGACGGAAAAGGATTAACTGTTCATGAAAAAGACGGAAAAGTGTACGTTTCAATGGAAAACAAATTACTGTTTCAAACAGGAAGTTGGGCTGTAGGAGCAGAAGGTAAAACAGCTGTTGTAGAAGTTGGTAAAGTATTGGCTTTAAATCCAGATTTGTCAGTGCTAATTGAAGGACATACAGACGATGATAAAATTTTAGGAAACATTGGTGGCGGAATAGAAAACAACTGGGATTTATCTACTAAAAGAGCTACTGCAATTGTAAATATTCTATCAGAAAATAAAGGCGTTAAAAA
>NZ_JAYWFT010000022.1:0-2574 GCF_043778725.1 Flavobacterium sp.
CTATTATTTTTGACCACCGATAAGTACCATCACAACTAAAACTACTTAATGCAATATCAGATTTTGTTGTATCATCACCAAAGTTAGTTTTGACAGTTCCATCAATGTTAAGATTGTTCTTACCAACGTATGACAAAGTATAAATATTCCTGTTACTATCGGTAACAATACTGTAAACTTCTTCCTGTCTATCACCTCCAGTAGTACTTAATTGATCAGTACTACCGCCTCGCTTACCCCATTGCCAACTCTGACAATGGGCTAAAAAACCTATAAAACATAACAATAATGTGATACTTTTTTTCATAATTTACTGCTTTAATTAGTGATCAACTTAGCATTTTCTATAATCTTACCGTCTTCGCGCATCAAAAGAACATACTGACCAGCGGCATAACGAGTACAATCCAGCTCAATAGTACCTTTAGTTCCATCTGGAACCCACTCTTGTAGCGTTCTTCCCAACAAGTCAACCAAAGAAAGCTTCACAAATTCAAATCTACAAATTTAAATCTATAAAAAACCACGTAAAACTACCTGGTTTAATCATTTTTTGTAAATATAATTCTTAGTTTAGTAACTATTTTACGGAAAATCGTAAAATAGAAAAATAATTATAACTTGATATGTGATTTCTCCTTCGTCGTATTGACATAAGTGTGGAGAAAAAATGATGTAATAAATTTATCCAAAAGTTCTTTATAAAACTTCTGCCCTAGCCCAGATTGCAACGAAAATCCTTGTGAAAAGAAACGCCAATTTTTCTTGACAAAAATGAGCGACCAAAGAAGCTTATTTTTGGCATAGAAAAATGGTGTTTATTGAACAAGATTGTAGTGTAAAGCTGGAAATAGCTTCTTAAAAAAGCACAAAAAAACCGCCAATCTCACGAAAGGCGGTTTTTATTATTTAATTTCTTTTCCTTGATTATCAAAAAAATGATATTCTAGGTACGTGTAAGCGTCACGAGGTATGATTTTCACCCATTTTTTATGCTCAAAGAACCACTTTGAACGTATTGATGGAAAACCTTTTTTAAGGTATGCTGCCACGAAAGGATGGACGTTAAGTTTTACTTTCTTGTGGTCTTTCATGATTTTTTCAAGAGCAAATGTAATCTTGTCGATAATTTGGATTGGCGCGTCTATATCGCTTGCCAAATTATTGGGATTTTCTTCTCTTGTTTCAATATTTACTTCTGGTCTTACACGTTGACGCGTTATTTGAACTAGTCCAAATTTACTTGGCGGTAAGATTTTATGCTTTGCTTTATCATCGCTCATTTCATCTCTTAAGAAATTGAATAGCACTTGGCGATTATCGGGATTTTGCATGTCGATAAAATCGATAACAATAATTCCGCCCATGTCGCGAAGTCTTAACTGACGAGCAATTTCTGCTGCAGCAATCATGTTTACTTCAAGAGCTGTATCTTCCTGATTGGTAGCTTTGTTAGAACGGTTTCCGCTGTTTACGTCTATAACGTGAAGTGCTTCTGTGTGTTCTATAATCAAATAAGCACCTTTACTCATGGAAACTGTTCGTCCGAATGAGGTTTTTATTTGACGTTCTATATTGTATTTCTCAAAAATTGGAGTGTCTTTATGTTGATAAAGCTTCACCATATTTTGTTTTTCAGGAGCTATCTCGGCTATATAGTCCTTGGTTTCTTGAAACAACTCTTCATCATCTACTTGAATACCGGTGAAAGTATCGTTAAATATGTCTCTAAGCATGGAAGAAACTTTGTTAAGTTCTCCTAATACTTTAGACGGATGATGGGCAGTTGGTAATTTTTTACACATTGCAAGCCATCTATCGTTTAGATTTTGCAAGTCTTTTTCTAGTTCGGCTGTTTTTTTGCCTTCTGCTACTGTTCGCACAATAACACCAAAACCTTTTGGTTTAACGGCTAGCACCAATTTTTTCAATCGGTCTTTTTCGGCTTTGTCTTCTATTTTTTGAGAAACAGAAACTCGATCCGAAAAAGGGACAAGAACTAAAAATCTACCGGCGAAAGAAAGCTCAGAGCTTATTCTTGGTCCTTTGGTAGAGATTGGTTCCTTAACCACTTGCACTAAAATTGATTGATTGGCACTCAGAATATCTGATATAGCACCATCTTTATCAATTTCTTTTTCAAACTGAAAGTTTTTTAGGGAGAAATCTTTTATTTTACCTGCGCTTACAAGTTTAATGAATTTCAAATAAGAAGCTAATTGTGGACCTAAATCGTGATAATGTAAAAAGGCGTCTTTCTCGAAGCCAACATTTACAAAGGCAGCATTAAGTCCGGCAACTGGTTTCCTGATTTTGGCGATAAAAATATCACCTACAAGAAACTTATTGATTTTTTCTTCTTCTTTGTGTAATTCAATTAGTTTTCCATCTTTTAATAAGGCAAAATCTACAGCATTGTCATCCTTGCGAATGATAAGTTCTTTATTCATGTTGTAAATTTTTATCCATATTTTTAATTAAGGATTTGAGATTTTGGATTAAGGATTTTAAAAATCCCCAATTCCTAATTCCTGATTCCTAAAATCAATAAATAGGGATGGATTAAACATTTTT
>NZ_JAYWFT010000023.1:0-57702 GCF_043778725.1 Flavobacterium sp.
ACAGGAATTACACAATCGTTTTTTAGATTGTAAAATTGTACTTCTTGAGTATTTGCTTCAATAAATGGTTTAGAAACAAACAAAGGTTTAGCTTCAATGTTGATTTTACTCGGAAATATTGCAGATGCTATTTCTACATTTTCAGAAAATGGCATATTTAGGATTGTTCTAGTTCCGTCAGGATTAACTCTTTTTAAAGTTAGCTTTTCATTTACTGAAAAATTATCCTGTTCAATTATGCTTGGACTTTGAAAAGTTCCAAATGCTTGTTCTAATGTAGCAGGTTTAATGATGGTTTGTGTGTCCATTTGTTGAGAAATTTTGAGGGTTAGTAAGTTTGAGTAAAAGTGATTTTTTAACTTCAAAATCAGGTTTTAAATTTTCTTGAAATTGTGGATATTGATTATACAATGCCAATAATTCAGCCATAGTATTACAATTTTGTACTTGTTGAAATACTTCTTGCTCTGTCAAAACAATTGGTTTATCAGTAGCATTGCCACTGTTGCACCAATCTAAAATCTTTTTGCCTGTATTTGATGTAATTTTAAACTCAGGTTTATCCATAAACAAGCCTGTTCTATCCTTGCTTGAAACTGCAAAATGCTTGATATCTACATCAAATACTATAGTAAATTCATAATCTAAATCATTTCTTTGAACTGCTTTAAGTCCAACTTTTTCAGGTGTAAACTTGCCATCTTTTTGATTCAAAACATAATCTTGTTTGGTTCTCATTGTAGCAATTACGTGAGCATCACATTGAAGTATTTTATCAATAAAAGCATTTTGTCTTGGTGTTACTTTAGCCCAATTAGTAAATGAATTACCTGCTAATGAACTATGATAATCCAATAATTCTTCCCAAGATTGAGAAATTGAATCCAAAACAATTACTTCCATACCCGCTTTTTCACATACTTCAATTGCCTTGATGTAGTTTTCTGGTGTAAATGGTGGTGCTAATGTGAGTACATTGTACTGTCCTAAATGAGCATACAAATCTGCACTTCCATTTTCTGTATCTATAACAGCAACTTTGCTAAAGTCTCCATTAGTTAAACCTTGTGCCAATAGTAAACTTGAATAAGTTTTACCACTGCCAGCACTTCCTTGTAAAGCAAGTTTTATCTTAGCTTTTTTCCTTTCTGATTGTCTTAATTGCATAAAATTTATTTTTAAAATGGTTAATATTAAAATGAAAAAACAATCATCACAGTGATAAAGTGACAATTGTTTTGAAAACTAAAGGGCAAAAAAATAAGCCATTCACATAAATATGAATGACTTTAAATGATAATCTGAATTGGCTTGAATTCAGAATCAACTTTGTGAAAATTTAATCACTTTGTCACTTTTTGAAG
Source organism: Flavobacterium sp. (assembly GCF_043778725.1). Taxonomy (GTDB): domain Bacteria; phylum Bacteroidota; class Bacteroidia; order Flavobacteriales; family Flavobacteriaceae; genus Flavobacterium. The sequence goes on from NZ_JAYWFT010000023.1 coordinate 1,365, forward strand.
TAAAACTTCCATTGCATCGTCTATAACATCATTTTCCAATTCTTTCAAATAGGCTTGAGTAATTGATACATTTTGATGTCCCATTGCCTCTGAAATCAAATCTGTTGCGACTCCGCTTTGTTTTAAATTGGTTGCAAAACTATGACGAGCAACATAACTTGTAATTTTGTCCTCGATACCGCAAATTGTTGCTAATAATTTTAAATCCTTGTTGAATTTCTTCAAAGTCTTTTCTTTTCTGTTTTCCAATTGCATTGGTGTTGAATCTATTCTTAAAATTATAGGAAAAACATATTTTGTAGCTCTTTTTTGATTCTTATAATAACTTAAAATTTCAGTTATAGGTTCCAGTATTTTTATAACAAATCGACCTTTTGTTTTACCTCTAACGTAAGTAATCTTATCTTCTACAATATTGTCCCAAGTAAGCTTCATCATGTCATTAAAATTCATTCCACGGGTATAATAACTAAACACAAAATAATTTCTTGTATTAATTAAATGCGGATATTCTGCTAAGTTAAGATTAATTATTTTGTGCACGTTTTCGATGCTCAAAGCTCGTTTATTTGTAGTTCCTTTAAGTTTTGAAACTTTATAAATTATAAATGGATAGTACTCTTTACTTGCAGAACCTTTTTTGATTGCATCATTATATAAAGCACGAATTGCTCTCATTTTTACAGCAATTCCACTATCACTATTGCTATTTGAACGAAGAAAAACCTCATATTTATCAAGCAAAAGAGGAGTTATATCTTTAAAGTATATAGTCTTATTTCCTAAAAATTTAAAAAAACTATTTTTGGAATCTTTAAAGAATCGGGCATTTCCAGTTCTTCCTGATTTGTTCAAATCGCTTATGTGCTCAGTCCAAAATTCATTTACTGATATTTTTTTATCGAGTTTAAAATTTAAAAACAAAGCTTCAAATTCATCAAGCGTTATATCCTCACCCTTGCTAAGATAATCAGTAATTATGCTTTCTGCTCGATTTCTAATGTCAATCAATGCAGCATTTATTTGCTTATAGTTTGTGTAACTTTTTCTAAATTCTGACTTAATTTCATTCCATTGTGAAATTTCACATGATAATTTTAAAGATATAAACTTAGATTTTCTATCTTTGGTTGCTCGTAAAAAAATTGGGTATTCCCCATTTGATAGGGCTTTAGTTCTTTGAGTGATTTTTATAGTTGCCATATATAGTAAATTAGTTTGGGTACAACATAGGTACAACAAATGTATTGAAAATAGGTTAAAATATGAAAACAAATGAAAATGTAAATTCTGTTAGGCTACATTAATAAAGGGTTTACAAAGTATATGAAACAATATGAAAGTAATATTACTCTGACTGTTAATCAGAGGGTCCTTGGTTCGAGCCCAAGAGAGGGAGCTTTTTAAAAGTCTAACAGAAATGTTAGACTTTTTTTTGTTTAAAAAATTCCTATAATCTTTTCAGTATCTATTTTATTAAACTCAACACACTTTATAAAGGTTTTACCAAAATTTCTATTTAAGATTGTATTTCAATTTTATTCAGAAATCAGAAATTTTATAAATTATGTGACTCATAGACGCTCTTCGAAAAAATTGATTATGGCATAAGAAGTAGGTATTCTTGAAGGAAAGCATTCAAGAAAGGCAACATAAATTCATATTTAAAATCTATTGATAAAGCTTAAATTATTAGAATCATTATCTAGCATGCACAAAACTATTAATCAATGTTTTAAAAAAATTAGCATTGATTAGAACAAAATGTAATAATGAGTAAATAAATTTATTTGTTAAATACTTCAACTTTTATTTCTTTTAATTAAAGGCATTACTAGCTAATCTAATTTTATAATTTCACTTAGAGTCCAAAACCATTATTATTGAAAGCCACAATTTGAAAACAACATCTATCAACGACATCCATACTTGTTAAAAACATCATTTTTACTTTAAATCTTAATACTTCGGTAGAGTTTGCTCGCGTTGCGCCAAAATAAATAACACAGCTGTATAATGTCCTATTTTGAACCCATTTTATACACAAACTTCCTTGATCAACATACTTACTTGCTGGCATATAAAACAACTAAATTTTCAGCTTTTTTAGGATAGTCACCCATTCTATTTCGGAAAATTCAAAAATCCGTTTAAAGCAATCTTATCTGTGAGTGATTTTAGATTTTGAATTTTTAATTATCTAGCATCAATTGAAGGCATCAATTCGATAAAATCACATAAAGCATCTTTTTTATTTAAACTTAGTTCTACAAAAGTTAATGTTTTTTAGATCTGTAAATTAAAAATTTTACATTGATTTATAAAAAAACAATTGTATTTAAAAACAACAATTACAAAATTGGAAATTGGTCAATTTTAGTACTGCAAATTAATGATTTAAGAATTATAATTACCTTCTAATGACTTTAAAATTAGCCTCTTTATTATCTTCAAATTTTAATTTAAAGAAATATGTACCATTAGCGAATGATGAAATATCTACATTTGTATTTATATTTTTTATTTCATTATCAAGTAACAATTGACCTGTTATGTTGTAAACCTCAACTTTATTGATAATAGTTTTAGAGGTTATAGCAACTTTGCCACTCGTAGGATTGGGGAAATAACTAAAATCTATAAAACCATTATAATTATTAACGCTTAAATTAGGCACACAAGAAATATTAGCAATAAATCCTGGCGCTACAACGCCTTGATCCGAATAGAACTTAACAGTCAAAGAACCATCTGTTGCAGAGGAAGTAAAAGGACCAGGAATATCTGTTCCTGTAGAACCTCCAGGATTTAATAATGGCGCAGTTGTTGAATTTCCATTATAGACATACAAATAATCATAGTCTAATTCTAAAGAAAATGCACTGAATGATATGGCTATATTATTGCTAGCAACATTAGGTACAATTGTTCTAATTACCGTTTCTAAATTGGTATAATTTCCTGAGACACCACCAGAATCTGCAAATGTTATTCCGTCACAGAAACTAGTAGCAGTTACAAACATTAATTTTCTACCTATAATTTCTAAACCCATTGAACAATTTGGGCTAACATCAACAACATAATAAGTATTTGGTGTTAATCCAGAAACCGCATAACTGTTTGTAGTAACAACATTCCAATTTCCTGGAGTTGACCCAAAAGCAAATACGCGTACCTTCCATTCGGTAAAAAGCCCAGATTCTACCCAGTTTATTGTAGCAGAAGTAGTAGAAATAGCACTTACAGAAATTGAAGCAATGGTGTTAATGCAAGTTGCGATACAATCTGTACTCAAACAATTACTTGCGCTTATTCTACTCAGAATTAAATTAGCTGGTTGAGGACCGAATCCATTACTTAAGTTTATCCCAATTCCAGAAATTAAATGGCAATAACTCATTATTGTTCCTTTATCTGTAGTTGAAGGAATTGGACCAGTGGCACATGTTCCTTCATTATAGCCTGCTTGTTGGCCGCAACCATCAATTGATGTATTATTACCATTCCAAATGCAAGCGTGGGTATGAGGCGAACCAAGCAAGTGTCCTAGTTCATGAGTTATAACATTTATTGTCCAGGAATAAGTTGGAACTGTATTATAATCAAAAAAAACATCAGAATAACTAAAATTATTTTGAGAACACAGACCATTTATTCCAACCGCAACACCACCTAAACCGCCTGGATCTATACCTACTAATTGTCCTAAATCACCATCGAAAACAGGTCTTACTTCATTAAATTTATATAAATAATTTCCAGATGTAGTTCCTATTCCTTCATATGGATCTTGAGAAGTCCAGATGTAGAGTGACTTTAAACTTGTTGTTATTCCGTCATTTGTGAAAATTGTTTGTACATTATTAAATACAGATGTCATCCAGTTGGTAGTATCAATAGTACTATTATTATTGGCCATGTACAAATCATAATCAACTTCAAAATACATGGTGACGCACTTTACGCTTGAAGGACTTTTATTAGAACCATCCATTGTTGCGGTTTCGTCTACTTTTAAAGAACATTTGTAATCGTTTAATACTTTAAGTTTTGCATCAGAATAAATAATATAGTCGTCAGTATTATTAGTAAACTTTAATTTACCTACAACCAAATTATTTAATTCGGCACAAGAAATAACACCATTCATTTCTCCATTAAAAAAATTCATAGCAACAACAGAAGTATAATTTCCTTTAATGATTCCTCTGTAATAAACTCCTTTTTCATATATTACATTCTTACCTTTATCAGTATCAACATGAAAACCTTCAGAAAAAATAGTAACTTTATATAAATCTAAAACTACTGTTTTATTGTTGTAGGGAATTTCAATTTCTAAATATTCGGGCTTATTTTTTATCAACAGATTAACAGACTCCACATTTATCTTTGCAAAAGTAGCGTCGTCAACAGTCTTGAGAACAGCTTCATTTGTAGTTTTATTTGAAACGTTCAATACTTTATAAGAATTGAAAGTTACTGGTAATCGCTCTAGTTCTTGCATTTTTTTTGCCACTTCATGCTGAGCAAATAAAACTGCAAAACTAAAAAAAGAGACAATTGTTAAGAGTTTTTTCATGATATATTTGGAATTTTATTGGTAAAGTTAATCAAAATCAAACAGATAAATTAATTTTTAAAAATAGTAAAAAGCTTCTTCAATGTGCTCAATATTAAAAATTTTAGCATCTTTATGTATTGCAATTATATCAAATCTAACTTCGACATCCAATTCATTAGATACTACATATTCATTTACGGCTTTGAGCAAAAGCTGGATTTTCTTGGGTTTTACAAATTCTTGTGGCAAACCAAAATCAATTGATGAACGCGTTTTAACCTCAACAACAGCAAGAATAGTTCCTTTTTGTGCAATTATATCAATCTCGGCTTTTTGAAAAGTCCAGTTTTTTTCTAGAATTTCATAGCCATTTTGTTGCAGAAAATCTACAGCCAATTCTTCTCCTTGTTTGCCTAAATCGTTGTGCTCCGCCATGGAATTTTAGATTGTTGATTAACGATTGTTGATTTTAGAACTACTTCAAATAATCAACAATCGTTAATCTTAATTCGTTAATCAAATACAACTTTACTTTCAACATCATTCACCTCAATAGAAACTTGTTTTCCCATAATTAACGAATGATTGTCTGCCATGTGTCCAGCTGGAAAATTATAAATTATTGGAATGTTGTATTTTTTGGTGACATCATCTATAATTTCTAATACATTTTTTCCCCAAGGAATTTCATTATCATGCATTTTGGTCATACCGCCAACGATGATTCCTTTCAAACTTTCTAGACAACCATTGCGTTTTAAATTCATCATCATTCTGTCAATATGATATAAATATTCGTCTAAATCTTCTATAAAAAGAATTTTATCATGACAATCAATGGCAGATTCTGAACCTAACAAACTATATAAAATAGAAAGATTTCCTCCCACCAATTCTCCTTTAGCCGAACCAAATCTATTCATCTGATCGCAAGGAACGGTATATTCTAAATGTTCTCCAAACAATGCTTTGCGCAAACTCTCTTTGGCTTCTTCAGTTGCTTTAGAACTCACAGGCATAATTCCGTGAATAGATGCATATCCCATAGTATTTAAATGACTGTGTAAAACCGTTACATCACTAAAACCAATAACCCATTTTGGCGATTGTTTAAATTTTGTAAAATCTAAAAAATCTATCATTCGCACCGTTCCATATCCGCCACGAACACACCAAATTGCTTTAATATTTGGATTGTCAAGTTGCGTTTGAAAATCGGCTGCGCGTTGTTCATCTGTTCCTGCAAGTTGATTATTGTCTAATCCAATGGTGTTGCCAATAACTACCTCTAAACCCCAGTTTTTTAACCAAGAAATCGCTGGTTTTAAATTGTCATCAATGTTTTTACGTGCCGTTGCAACTATAGCAATCGTATCACCTTTTTTTAAATAAGGAGGAATTATCATCTTTTTTTGAGCTTGAATGTTTGAAACAAAAACTGTTGTAACTATACTTATAAGAATTATTTTCTTCATTTGATTGTTTAAAATCTAGTCACAAATCTAATAATTTTTATGCCAGCCTAAACCAAAAGTTATACCTAAACCAACAAAAGTTGTTTTGGAAATATCTCCATAGAATTTAAAACCAAGACTGTTTGCAAAACTTATAGGTTTACCAATAGGAAATAATTCATAAATACGATAACGTTCTTTTTCAGAATTGAACCATTTAATATTTAATTCGAACGGAAAACCAATACTTTGGGTACTATCGTATTTTAAAGTACCATTGGTATTATCTACTAAAAATTCTCTGTCAACATAAGCAATTCCTGCCGAATAACTGTAAGATGTAGTACCTTCGATAATTCTTTTGCCATACATCAATGCTTGTTCTCTTACATTTTCTACTTCGATATAAACTGGTAAAAAGAAAAAAGAACCTTCCTTTCTATTTTCGGATAACTCAAGATAACGATACGTAAACAAGTTATTTTTACTTTGATAATTCAATGTTGCGCCACCAGTAATTCCTTTAGAACTTCCGTTAGAATATCCCAAAACCATTTCTGCAAAAACTATTGGATTAGATTTATTTTGTGCATTGCAAATGTTGATTGAAAATAAAAATAAAACTAAAAATGTTGTAATTTTTCTCATTGTTATTTTTTATCAAATATAAATAAAAAGTTCTTTAGAATACGGTTGCTCTAAACCAGATTACTTCACATTGAGTTTATTAATATTTGAGTTCCTTGAACTTCGTTTGCAGCAGCATCCTTTTTATATCTGTCAGATTTTTTAGAAACGGGACAGGTATAAAAAAATATAGCGTGAAGCTGAAAAAGCTTCAAATAAAAAACTTATAAACTATAGATTCTATTGCTTATTTTTGCAAAATATATATACAGAATTTACAATGTTAGAAAATCCAAAAAGATATACAATTACTGCTGCGTTGCCTTACACAAATGGTCCAATTCACATTGGGCATTTGGCTGGCGTATATGTTCCAAGTGATATTTATGCGCGCTATTTGCGTTTGCAAGGAAAAGATGTTGCGTTTATGTGCGGAAGCGATGAACACGGTGTTGCCATATCGATGAAAGCCAAAAAAGAAGGCATTACGCCGCAAGAAGTGATTGATAAATACGATGCAATTATTAGAAAATCATTCATTGATTTCGGAATTTCGTTTGATAATTACTCACGAACTTCATCTAAAATTCATCACGATACAGCACAAGAATTTTTCAGGAAATTGTATGACAATAATGATTTTATTGAAGAAGTTACCGAACAATTATATGATGCCAAAGCTGATCAGTTTCTGGCAGATAGATTTGTGGTTGGAACTTGCCCAAAATGCGGAAACGAAGAAGCGTATGGCGATCAATGTGAAAAATGTGGTTCAACATTAAACGCTACCGATTTAATAAACCCAAAATCGACAATTACTGGTGAAACACCAATTTTGAAATCTACAAAACATTGGTTTTTACCTTTGGATAGATACCAAGATTTCTTGAAAGAATGGATTTTAGTTGGACACGCAAAAGATTGGAAAACTAATGTTTTAGGTCAAGTAAAATCGTGGTTGGACGACGGATTGAAACCTCGTGCAGTAACGCGTGACTTGGATTGGGGAATTGATGTTCCGGTTGATGGTGCTGAAGGAAAAAAACTTTACGTGTGGTTTGACGCACCAATTGGATACATTTCTGCAACCAAAGAATGGGCTGCAAGAGAAGGAAAAAACTGGGAAGATTACTGGAAAAAAGACGATTCACCAAATGGCGGAACAAGTACTAAACTGGTTCACTTTATAGGAAAAGATAATATTGTTTTTCATTGCATCATTTTTCCTGCGATGTTGAAAGCCGAAGGAACTTACATTTTACCAGATAATGTTCCAGCAAATGAATTTTTGAATTTGGAAGGAAATAAACTTTCGACTTCTAAAAACTGGGCAGTTTGGTTACACGAATATTTACAAGATTTTCCAGATAAGCAAGATTCTTTGCGTTACGCATTGACATCTAACGCTCCAGAAACTAAAGATAACGATTTTACTTGGAAGGATTTTCAGGCGAGAAACAATAACGAATTGGCTTCTATTTTTGGGAATTTCATTAATAGAGTGGTTGTTTTGACCAATAAATATTACGATGGAATTGTTCCTAGTTCAAATGATTTTAGTGTAGTTGACGAACAAACGTTGGCTGAATTAAAAGCATATCCAGCAGTTATTTCATCATCAATTGAGCGTTACAGATTTAGAGAAGCGCAAGGCGAAATGATGAATGTGGCTCGTTTAGGAAATAAATATTTAGCCGACGAAGAACCATGGAAAATGATAAAAACGGATCATGGTAGAGTTCAAACTCAAATGTATGTTGCCTTGCAAATTGCAGCTGCTTTACAAATTTTGTGTGAACCATTTTTGCCTTTTACATCAAATAAATTAGCTACAATTTTAAATTTAAAAGATTTAAAATGGAATACGGTTTCTGAAACTTTTGAGTTACTAAAACCTGGACACAAAATTGGACAAGCCGAAATATTGTTTTCTCAAATAGAAGATGCAGAAATTCAAAAACAAATAGACAAACTGGAAGCTACAAAAGCAGCCAATAAAGCAGAAAACGCCGTGATTGAACCACAAAAAGAAACGTCAACATTTGAAGATTTTTCAAAATTAGATTTACGTGTTGGAACTATTATTGAAGCTGAAAAAATGCCAAAAGCTAACAAACTTTTAGTTTTGAAAGTTGATACTGGAATGGATGTAAGAACTATAGTTTCCGGAATTGCAGAGCATTTTTCACCCGAAGAAGTGGTTGGAAAACGCGTTACGGTTTTAGTGAATTTGGCACCAAGAGCATTGCGCGGTGTTGAAAGTCAAGGAATGATTTTAATGACAAATTTACCTGATGGAAAATTGGTTTTTGTAAATCCAGATGCTGATGGAGTTTCAAATGGTGCTTTGATTAGTTAATTTTATCGAAAAAATCGTTGATTTTGTTTGATATAAAGAATTTAGTGCGTTTATTTGTTCTGTAATTTTATTTTTAACGAAAAAATCGCAAAATCATGTTAATTCGTTTTGTTGTTAGTAATTTCATGTCTTTTAAGGAAGAAACTGAATTCAATATGCTTAAAAGCAAAGGAAATGGCTCTAGGCAATTACCAAATCACATCATAAAAACAAATTCCGGAGTTGAAGTTTTAAAAACTGCTGCTATCTATGGAGCTAATGCTGCAGGAAAAAGCAATCTAATTAATGCAATATCATATTTAAAAGATATAGTTTTTGGAGAAGAAACACTTTTAATTCCTCAAAGTAAAAGATTTAGATTAGATGAATCTTACAAAAATAAATCGTCAATTTTTAGAATCGAATACGAGTTTGAAAAATTACATTTTGATTATGCTGTAGAAATTTACAAAGGTAAAATCAAAGAAGAATGGCTGTATTTGGTAAAATCCGTTTCTAAAGAAAAGGAAGAGTTGCTTTTCAAAAGAGAAGGCAAAGAAGTTATTTTTGGAGATTATTTTAAAAAATCTGGAGATTTAAATTACGTCGAAAAGTTCTTAAAAAAAGAACTAAAAGACACCCAAACAGTCTTAAATACTTGTTATAAAGTTTTCGATGAAAATGATATTCTAGATAAAGCACTTTTATCATTCGAAAAAATTAAAATTTTTAATCCAGACACAATTGATTCAGATTACACTTCAGACATATTAATGAATCAAAAGTCAAAATTATTTACAAAAGAATTATTATTAAATAGCAAAACAGGAATTGAAGATATTGTTTCAGAAAAGACTAAAGCAGAATTATTTTTTGGATATGATGATAATGATTTAAAAAATGAGTTAATAGATTTTCTAGAAAATAATGATACTGAAGATATTGACCCAGACAAAACTCCTGTAGTTCACTTTGTAAGAAAAGGAAGTTATAATGCATTTATAAAAGAAAATAATGAATATTATGTTGTGGTTTTAAAAACAAAACACTTTAATTCAGATAGTTTATTTAATTTCGATGAAGAATCAGACGGAACTAATCGCTTATTTGAACTTTCACCAGCATTTGAACAATTAATGTCAGATACAGAAATTGTATATATAATTGATGAATTAGAGAGAAGTATGCATCCTCTATTAGCTAGAGAACTTCTAAAAATGTATTCTTATAATTCAACTTCTAAAAGTCAATTAATTTTTACAACTCACGAAAGCCATTTACTTGATGATGATTTACTTAGAAGAGATGAAATTTGGTTTACAGAAAAAAAAGCTGATGGAAGTACGGAATTTTATCCATTGAGTAACTTTAATCCTAGAGGTGATAAAGTTTTAGAAAGAGGATATTTGCAAGGTAGATATGGAGGCATTCCTTTTTTAGGAGATTTTTCAAAACTAATTAAAGAAGAGACTCTTAAATAATGCTAAGGAGAAAATTTAAAATAGATGATTACAATAAGCAAGATCCTTTCGACGACTCTTGTATAAAGTTTTTTATTGTATATGAAGGTTCTGATAGAGAACCAAATTATTTTGAAGCTTTCAAAAACGTATTTTTAGAAGAGAAAAAAGCTTACATACATCATGTTTTAGAAGACAGCTCTTCAATCAAGGGTAATATGCCAAAAAATTTGATTAATAGAGCAAAAGAATTTATAAAAAACCCACCGAAAAATCTAAAATTTACTCCTTCAGAAGAAGATAAATTCAGGTTTGTGATTGATGTAGATAAACATCCAAAAGAGCAAATAATAGATTTGAAAGAATATAGCGACACGCTTTTGGATTCTAATATTTTTATTAGTAATTTTTGCTTTGAAATATGGTTATGGTTTCATTTAGATGAACAAGAAAATATTTCAGCCAAGAAATCAAAAGAAATCAAAACTCAATTAGGCGACAAACAAAATGAATTAAAATTTGCTGCATTTCCTCATAATTACATGGTAATGAATTTAATTTTAAAAGCAATTGAAAGAGCAGAAAACACAGATAAAGACAAGAATAATTATTTTCCGGTTGAAAAATCTACTAAAGTATATTTATTAATTAAAGAACTATTAGAATATTCTATATTAAACATAGATGTAGAAGAAAACAATTAAAATGAAAAACTTCATACAAAAACTTCCAAAAGCTGAACTTCATTTACATATTGAAGGTTCGTTTGAACCCGAATTGATGTTTGCTTTAGCGCAACGCAATCAAATTGATATTCCATACAAAACTATTGAAGAAGTCAAGGAAGCTTACAAGTTTTCGTGTTTACAAGATTTCTTAAATATCTATTATGCAGGCGCAAGTGTGCTTATAAACGAACAAGATTTCTACGAGTTGACAATGGCGTACTTGACCAAAAGTCACGAAGAAAATATCGTTCACACCGAAATCATGTTTGATCCGCAAACGCATACTCAACGCGGAGTTGCCTTTGAAACCATAATGAACGGAATTCAACGTGCTCGAAATGAAGCGCAAGAAAAATGGAATATTTCTTCGTTATTAATCATGAGTTATTTGCGTCATTTGTCTGAAGAAGAGGCTTTTGAAACTTTGAAACAATCGTTGCCGTATAAACATTTAATTAAAGCTGTTGGTTTGGATTCGTCTGAAAACGGAAATCCACCATCCAAATTCTATAAAGTTTTTGAAGCCTCTGCAAAAGAAGGTTATGTTTTATTGGCGCATGCTGGCGAAGAAGGTCCAGCAGAATATGTTTGGGAAGCTATCGACGGATTAAAAATTGTACGCATCGACCACGGAAATAATAGTTTAACAGATGATAAATTGGTAGACGAAATCATTAAAAGAGACATCGCTTTAACGGTTTGTCCTTTGTCTAATTTAGAATTAAAAGTAGTTACCGATTTAAAACAGCATCCATTAAAAACAATGTTGAATAAAGGAATTAAAGCAACTGTAAACTCTGATGATCCAGCGTATTTTGGTGGTTATTTGAATCAGAATTTTATTGCTGTTCAAGAAGCGTTAGATTTGTCTAAAGACGATTTAGTGGTTTTGGCTAAAAATTCATTTCAATATTCGTTATTGGATGACAAAAGAAAAACCGAATTATTGCGTTTAGTTGATGAATATGCTTTAAATAATTAAGAAAAATGAATCTAAAAGTAATTGCATTCGACGCCGACGATACTTTATTTGTAAACGAACCTTATTTTCAAGAAACAGAACATAAATTTTGTGCATTAATGAGTGACTATCTATCACAACAAGGTTTGTCACAGGAATTATTTCGTGTTGAAATTCAGAATTTAGACCTATATGGCTATGGAATTAAAGGCTACATTCTGTCTATGATTGAAGCCGCAATGAGAATTTCTAACAATACTATTTCAATAGAAATTGTTGCAAAAATTATAGAATACGGAAAAGAATTACTTCAAAAACCAATTGAATTACTTGATGGTGTTGAAGAAACTCTAACAGCTTTACAAGGAAAATATAAATTAATTGTGGCTACAAAAGGTGACCTAAAAGACCAACAAAGTAAGTTACATCGTTCAGGTTTAGGACATTATTTTCATCATATAGAAGTAATGGCCGACAAGCAAGAACTCAATTATGAAAAATTGTTAAAGCGATTAGAAATCAATGCAGATGAATTTTTTATGATTGGAAATTCGCTTAAATCAGATGTATTACCTGTTTTAGAAATTGGCGGTTATGCGGTTCACATTCCTTTTCACACTACTTGGGAGCACGAAAAAATAAGCCATACTGTAGAGCATCCAAATTTTAAAACATTAGAAAAAATTACTGAAGTTTTACCTCTTTTACTATAATAATTCGTGTCTTTTAAAAATGAAACAAAAACTAAACCTAGAAACCTGGAACCGAAAAGAGCATTTCCTTTTCTTTAAACAAATGGAAGAACCTTTTTTTGGAATCACAGTTACTATAGATTGCACAAATGCTTATGCAAAATCTAAAGAATTAGGTGTTTCCTTTTTTACTTATTACCTTCATAAAACATTAGTTGCAATCAATGCAATTGAACCTTTTCGATATAGAATACTTGAAAACGAAATCTATATTTTTGATAGAATTGATGCTTCTGCAACAATCTTGCGTGATGACAAAACGTTTGGTTTTTCTCAAATTGAATTTGCAGAAGATATTTTACAATTTGCAGAAAATACCAAAAATGAAATTGCAAGAATTCAAACTACAACCGGACTTTTAACAAGAGAATTTTCAGAAAATTTAATTCATTTCTCGGCTATTCCTTGGGTGAATTTTACTTCATTCACACATGCGCGAAGTTTTTCTTGGCCAGACAGTTGTCCTAAAATATCCTTCGGAAAAATGATGGATGAAAACGGAAAAAAAACCATGTCAATGGCTATTAATGTGCATCACGGATTAATGGATGGCTATCATTTGGGAGAATTTGTCACTTTGTTTCAAGAAATTATGAATTCTTAATTGATGTAAGTCCAGTTTGACCCATCACTAATAACGGTTATTGTTCTTAAATTGCCTTCATACATATAAATATCTATTGTACCTACAGTAGAGTTTTTAGGAAATAACATTCCGCCAGCCGAAGTTAATTTGGCAGTATTTGTATTATTAATATTTCTAATTATATAAACTCTTCCCGGAAATAAAATAGCACTTGGCAGTTTAAACTCTTGATCTGTAGCTTGCGGATTTATCGAAATATAAACGCCATCATCAATTATAGTTGCACTACCACTTCCTATTAATACAACAGTTTTTAGAGACAAATTTCCATTAATATCCAAGGTACTCATTGGAGTTGTTGTGTTAATTCCAACTTGAGAAAATCCACTTTGAGAAAAGCAGAAAAACACCAGTAATAAAAATATTTGTTTAAAGTTATTCATTAAAATTAATTTCGTCATTATAGAATACATAATAAAGATATTAAAATATTCAAGAGTTACTAATTTAATGGTAAACGAAAACGTTTTCGTGTTAAGAACTTATTTATTATCGTGGCTTTACTTCTACTTTTACAAGAAAAAAAGCGACAAGAAATTAACCTTGCCGCTTAAAAAATTGTAATCCATCGACTTTAAAAAGCGTTTAATAAAGCAATAATGTCAACTCCATATTTATCAGACTTTACTTCTCCAAAACCTTTTATTTTTCTCAATTGGTTGATTGATTCTGGCTTGTGAATGGCTACGTTGATCAACTCCGAATTGTGGCAAATCATAAAACTCTTAAATCCTAGTTCTGAAGCTTTTTCTGCACGCCATTTCTTTAGATTTTGAAATATCATTTGTTCCTGTTCTGACAACTCAATTTCTTGTTTTAAATCTTCATTTTTAACTTCTGAAGTTTCTTCATAATGAACAATTACAGACCAAAAACTTTCTTTTTCTGATTCTACAAACTGCGTGCTAGATTTTTTGAATGTTACCATTTCTAAAAAATCATTTAAACTATTTTGATCTATTTCTAGTTCGTTTTCGGTCAATCTTATGGTAAATACTTTAACTTTCATCTTTCTTAGTTTTAGAAAAAGATGCAATTGCCACGATGGGACTTTTCATTATTCGCTTGCATAAATCGTGGCAATTACAACTTTTTAAGAATTACTTTCCAATTAATAAAATTTCGTTAGCAACAACCTCAGTAACATAACGTTTGTTGCCGTCTTTATCGTCGTAACTTCTGTGAGTAAGCTTACCTTCAACAGCGATTTCTTTTCCTTTTACTACATATTTCTCGATGATTTCGGCAGTTTTTCCCCAAGCAGTAATTCTGTGCCATTCGGTATTTTCTACTTTGTCACCGTTTTCTTTGTAATAAACTTCGTTAGTTGCGATTGTTAAGTTTGCAAGTTTTTTTCCTCCTTCAAGATTTTTGATTTCTGGTTCTTGTCCTACGTGTCCAATTAATTGTACTTTGTTTCTTAATGCATTCATGGCGTTTAAATTTAAATTGTTATTAATATGTGTTTATAAATTTGTCAGTTGTAAGATATTCGTTTCTCATTTCCGACGATGCAAAGTTGTAACGACTGGCAAACTTTATTCGGTTGATTACCATTTAAAATCGGTTGTAATTATTTGTAAACGTTTGTAAACGGAAATTTTTTATTATATTTGGTTGATTTTAAAAGAATTGTGATGAAATATTTAAAATTTGTTTTTTTCGTAGTTATTATCACTTTTTTTACGAGTTGTATCAAAAAGCCTAAGGAATATATACCAACTAATAAGCTTGAAAAACTTAAAAAAAATGATTCTTTAATGAATTCTATTATTGATTTAAGGATACATTTTGACAAAATGTATAAAGATTTTGACTCAAGCAAAGAGTTTCAAAAGTTTATAAGTGTTGCAACAATTGATGATTTAATTTATTTAACTGATTGTGACATACCATTGGTAAGATGTTTTGCATTTAAAGGTTTATTGGTCAAAGAGTATCCAAAAATTAAAGAAATTGTCTTAAAACATAGTAATGATGTTGAAATAATAAAAAGACAGTATTATGATATTGAAATAACAACAAATGTTTTTGATTATATGTTAAATGAACTACATCCGATGGCAAAAACTAAATTTAAACTTAGTAGAAAGGAATATGATAATTATTTATTATGCAAGAAAAAGTAATTAGAAAAAATCCGCTTTTTGAATTATATGTAGAAGATCATCATGTAATAGTTACTAATGATGATTATGTAAAGGACAATTGTATTATCAATATGAATACTATTTCTAGTTTAGAACTAATTAGAAGTTTGTCTTTTTTTAATAAAATTATTGAAGTTTCAATTGGTTTATGGATGCAATCAAAATCGGATGTTTTAAGAATACATTTAAAAAATGGTTTTAAAGATATTGTTCTTACCAATTGTGATATAAAGAAAACAGAGTTAATTATTTATGAAATAAATCATTTATTACTAAAACAAGAAAACATTACAAAACCAATTTAGCCCTGATTGCAGTGGAAATCCTTTTCTTTTTTCCTTTAAAAAAGAAAAGATTGAAACGTAAAGCAGGAATAGGGAAACCTAATAAAACCCGAGCCATTCGCTCTAAGAAAACATGGACATAGAAAAATTGAAATTTCCAATTGGAACGTTTGAAAAGCCTGAAATGATTTCGGAAAAGGATTTGCACCTTTGGATAGAAACCATTGCATTATTTCCTGAAAAATTGAGTTCTAGAACATTTTCTATTGAAGAATTAAATTATAAATACCGTCTGCAAGGTTGGACAATTAAACAAGTTATTCATCATTGCGCCGATAGTCACAGTACTAGTTTTACAAGATTTAAACTAGCGTTAACCGAAGATTTGCCAACCATAAAGCCGTATGATGAAGCAAAATGGTCCGAACTTGTTGATGGAATTGACAACGATATTTTGAGTTCATTAAAGATTATTGAAGGTGTTCATTACAAATGGGTTTTACTTTTAAAAAGTTTAGATAAAGTGCAGTTAAAAAAACAATTTATGCATCCAGAGAGTAAGAAAATTTATACTTTGGACGAAGTTATTGGTTTGTACGCTTGGCATTGCAACCATCATTTTGCGCATATTGAACAAGCCATTTTACATAAAAATAAGTTTTAAAACAACAAATTATGGAACATAAAGCAAAATCTATTCGCGCTTTTATTGGTGCTAAAAACTTTGAAATTTCTAGAAGTTTTTACCGTGATTTGGGTTTTACAGAAAATGTAATTTCACATAATATGAGCTACTTTGAAACCAACAATATGGGTTTTTACTTGCAAGATGCTTATGTAGAAGATTGGATAAATAACACGATGGTTTTTATGGAGGTTGATGATGTAAATCGCTTTTGGAACGAATTAATTCAATTAGAACTTACATTAAAATATGATGCTGTAAAACTTGTGCCTGTTCGTGAACTTGATTGGGGAAAAGAATGTTTTGTGCATGATCCATCGGGCGTTTTGTGGCATTTTGGCGAATTTAATACGCACTAACTTATGAATAAAAACTGTTTAGAATGCAACGAAAAAATTGTAGGTCGCGAGGATAAAAAATTCTGTAGTGATGGTTGTAGAAATGCCTACAATAACAAAATAAATAAAGACAGCAATAATTACATGCGCAATGTAAACAATAAATTGCGTAAAAATTATAGAATCTTATCGGATGCAAATCCTGATGGAAAATCGAAAATTACTAAAACAAAATTGCTAAGCAAAGGTTTTGACTTTGAGTATTTTACCAATATTTTAAACACCAATACAGGAAATACTTATTATTTTGTTTACGATCAAGGATATCGTTTTCTAGAAAATGATTTTTATATGTTAGTGAAGAAAGAATATTAGAAGGTGTGTACGAGGTACGAAATATGAGGCACGAGGTTAGAAATATGAGTTACAAAATATAGAAATTATGGTAATTGCTTTTAGCTTAATTTTTCTTAATTTCTTAATGGTTTAAAAAAATAATGTATCTTAAACGATATTGAAATAATTTTAGAATAAATGAAAAAAAATTACTCTTCTCTATATATAATGTTAGTGCTTGTGGCACTTTTATTTGGCATTTTTTATGTTATGATGCCTCAAAGTTATGACACAACAGAAGCACCACTTTCGGAATTTTCGACCAAACGTGCTTTAGTAAAAGTGAAAGAAATGACGACCAAACCGCATTATGTTGGTTCGCAAAATCATGAAGTTATTGCGCAATACTTGGTTAAGGAATTGCAAAATTTAGGATTGGAAACTTCGCTTCAAGAAGGATTTACGATGACCGAAAAAGGTACTTTGGTAAAATCTAAAAATATCTTGGCACGAATTAAAAGCACCTCGACTGCGCTCGGCGTGACAAATAATACCAAAGCTTTGTTGCTGCTTTCACATTATGATTCGGCGCCACATTCGTTTTCAAAAGGTGCAAGCGATGATGCATCAGGAGTGGCAACAATTCTAGAAAGTGTTCGTGCTTTTTTGCATACAAAATCCAAACACAAAAACGATATTATCATTCTTTTTTCTGATGCTGAAGAATTAGGATTGAACGGTGCAGCACTTTTTGTAACGCAACATAAATGGGCAAAAGAAGTTGGATTGGTGCTAAATTTTGAAGCTCGTGGATCGTCTGGACCAAGTTATATGTTGATGGAAACCAACCAAGGAAATGCTAAAATGGTTGATGGTTTTAAAGCCGGAAACACTACTTATCCGGTTTCTAATTCGTTAATGTACAGCATTTATAAAATGTTACCCAACGATACTGATTTGACCGTTTTTAGAGAAAGCGGAAAAATTCAAGGTTATAATTTTGCATTTATTGACAGTCATTTTAACTATCATACCGTTCAAGATAGTTACGAACATTTAGATCCAAAAACCTTGGCACATCAAGGTGCTTATTTATTTCCGTTACTAACACATTTTTCGAATGCCGATTTAACCAACTTAAATTCTACCTCCGATAAAGTCTATTTCAACATTCCTTTCTTGTTTGTGAATTATCCTTTCGATTGTATTTTGCCAATGCTAATTATTGCTTTTGGATTGGTTTTAATCTTTATTTTCATCGGGTTAGGAAAACAACTTTTACGATTGGATGAAATTATTAAAGGTTTTATTCCGTTTTTGGGTTCGTTATTTGTTTCTGGAATTGTGACCTTTTTGGGATGGAAAACGATTCTTGCAATTTATCCACAATACAACGATATTCTTCACGGATTTACCTACAACGGTCACGATTACATTTACGGATTTGTATGTTTGTCATTGGCAATTTGCTTTTTATTTTACAGAAGAGATTCCAAAAGAAATTCAGAAATGAACCAAACGATTGCGCCATTATTTATTTGGTTGCTATTAAATATCGGAATATTTTTTAAACTTCAAGGCGCAGGATTTTTAATTATTCCAGTAATTTCTAGTTCGTTAATGTTGGGTTATTTTGTGCTTACGCAAAAGTCGAATGTCTTTATAAACATTATTTTATCGTTGCCAACTTTAATTATTTTGGTGCCATTTATCCAGATGTTTCCTGTTGGTTTGGGATTAAAAATTTTGGTTGGAAGTGCGGTTTTAACAGTTTTAAGTTTTGTATTGTTGTTACCTATTTTTGGTTCGTTTACACAAAAGAGACTCTGGTCAATTTTGTTTTTTATTGTAGCCATCGGATTTTTCATAAAAGCACATCAATCTAGTGGTTATGTTTATGGAAAAGCTAAACCTAATAGTTTGGTTTACATTTTAAATGGAGATACGAACAAAGCCAATTGGGCAACGTATGATCAAAATTTAGACGAATGGACAAAAGCCTATTTGGGTGAAAATCCAAAAGACGCAAAGCCATTAAACACCAATAAATTATACAGTAAATATGGTTCTGAATTTACTTTTATGGCAGCTGCACCACTAAAAAATATTGCAAAACCAACGATAGAATTTTTAAAAGATTCAGTGATTGGAACGAAACGATATCTGAAAATCATCATTACACCTAACCGAAAAGTGAATCGATACGATATTTTTTCAAATACAAAAATTAGTGCTTTAAAAGCCAATGGAGTACAATCGATTGAATTAAAAAGTAATATTATAAGCAAAAACTCTAATAAAATTTTGAGTTATTATGTTGTAGATAACATTCCTTTGGAATTAGAATTTATTATTTCAAAAACTGATAAACTGGATATGAATTTAGTTGAAAGTTCGTTTGATTTAATGACCAATTCGCAATTCAGTATGGCAAAAAGAAAAGATTGGATGATTGCTACGCCATTTGTTTTAAATGATGCGATTGTGATTAAAGAGAAAATAAAACCGAGCGAAAAACTTCAAATTATGCCAGGATATTTACCTCCAAAAAACACTTTAAATATTGCAATTGATAGTTTAAAACAAGCAGCCAAAGAATAAACGGATTTAACAAATTTATACAATAAAAAACTTTGAGCCTTTGCGGCTTTGTGGCAAAAATTTGAATCTTCATTATGAAACAAATAAGCATTTTAGGTTGTGGTTGGTTGGGGTTGCCATTAGCAAAATCATTGTTGGAAAAAGGATTTTCAGTAAATGGCTCTACAACTTCATTAGAGAAAATCTCGATTTTAGAAAAAACTGGAATTACTCCATTTATTGTCTCACTGAGCGCAGTCGAAATGTCTGCTGAAACGAAAATTTCAATAGAACAATTTTTAAATAATTCCGAATTATTAATTGTTGATATTCCTCCTAAATTACGTGGTGATTCTAAAGAAAATTTTGTTGGGAAAATTCAAAGTTTAATTCCTTTTATAGAAAAGTCTTCTATTGAAAAATTAATTTTTGTCAGTTCAACTTCAGTTTATGCAGACGACGCTTCAACTGCAATGGGTGTGACAGAATTAGATAAACCAGAACCAAATACCGAAAGCGGAAAACAATTACTAGAATCGGAACAACTTGTGCAAAGCAATAAAAATTTTAAAACTACAATTATAAGATTTGGCGGATTAATTGGCGAAGACAGACATCCAATTAAATTTTTAGCCGGTAGAAAAAATATAGAAAATCCTGAAGCACCAATAAATTTAATTCATCAAATAGATTGTATCGGAATTATAAAAACAATAATAGAAGAAAATTGTTTTGATGAAATTTTTAATGCTGTAACACCATTTCATCCAACAAGAAAAGAATATTACATACAAAAAGCAACCGAACTAAATTTGTCAATACCCGAATTTGACGAGAGTAAAATTTCTATTGGAAAAACTATTTTGAGTGATAAAATTACATCAGTTTTAAATTATGCCTTTAAAAATAAAACACTATGAATTTCAATGATTTAATAGGAACAATTGGTGTTGGAATAATTCTTATTGCCTACTTTTTAAACATGTTTTCGTTTATTGCTAACAACGGAAAGTTATTTTATTTACTCAATATAATTGGTGCGAGTATAGCTTGTTTTGCTTCTTATCTTATTGATTACATTCCGTTTGTATTGCTCGAAGCGACTTGGGCAATTGTTAGTGTTATTGGATTGATTAAAAATTATAAAATCAATCCTTAAAACTAGGAAGCCCTTTTTCTTCTCCTATTCTATTCATTTCTTTTAAGAATTGCTCGTCTGTAACTATTTTTCCTTTAGTAGGTTTTTCAAGAATATAAATTGGCGTTTTTTCTGGAGAGAGAATTTCAGTACAATAATATTTTCTTTTTTTATCAGTTAATTCTAAAATTAATCCGTCTAATCCACCAAAATCTTGTGGTCCAATCTTATATTTTAATGCTGGTGCATACCAAGCAATTGTATAAAATGTTTTTTCTTCGCCTTTAATTATTATAATCTCTTTGGAAACTGCTTTATAACAAGTATAACCTAATATTTGTTTGGTTTCATTAACTAATTCCCAGTTAAACTCTTTTTGTAATTTGTTTATTATGAAATAATTATCCATAAATATTCTCTGTTCAATATAATTTTTAGAAGCATAATCAAAAAAAAAGCTACTGTCTCCACCTAAAATCCTTCCCATGTGTGTTGGAGAATAGGACATTTTATCATGTAAAAACCATAATGATTCCTTTCCATTAATTCGCAATGAAAAGGTTAGATCTTCCAACTCTTGCTCCATTTTTAGAATATATTCTTTAATCAATTTCGAATTTTCGTCTGTTGAATTGTACATCGATTCATCACTTGTAACTTTATAAATTAACTCCATTTTTTCCTGAGAAAATCCTATGAAATTTGACAATAAAACAAACAATATTAACTTCTTCATTCTTTACATTTCTTTATTTAGAACAAAAAAAAGACGCAATAAATAAATTGCGCCTTTTTTATAATTAATTTTTCTACCAAATTTTCACTCGTTTCTCTGGAGCAACATACATTCCGTCACCTTCTTTAATATTAAATGCTTGCACAAATGTATCTAAGTTTAACAATGGTATATAAGCACGATAATTTGCTGGCGAATGTGGATCGGTTTTTACTTGATTTTTCAAAGCCTCATCACGAATTTTCCCTCTCCAAACGGTTGCCCAAGAAATAAACAAACGTTGTTCTGGTGTATAACCATCTATCAATCCTGGATTTCCATTTTCTTTTAAGTACAATTGCAATCCGTCATAAGCTGCATTAATTCCGCCTAAATCTCCAATGTTTTCACCTAATGTAAATTTACCATCAACGTGAATTCCTGGCAATGGTTCTAAAGCCGAATATTGATCTGCCAAGGAAGTTCCAAGTGCTGTAAATTGTTTTAAGTCTTCTGCTGTCCACCAATCAATAAGATTTCCGTCTGCGTTGTAACTTGCACCTTGATCGTCAAATCCGTGAGAGATTTCATGACCAATTACAGCTCCAATTCCGCCATAATTTACTGCTTCATCAGCTTTATAATCGTAAAATGGTGGTTGTAAAATTGCTGCTGGAAACACAATCTCATTATAAGAAGGATTGTAATAGGCATTAACCGTTTGTGGTGACATTCCCCAAGTTGTTTTATCAACTGGTTTATATAATTTGTCTAAATCTTTTTGCCATCCCCATCTTGAAACATTTTTTATGTTATCAAAATAACTTCCGCCTTCTTCTGGACTTTTTATAACCAACGCCGAATAGTCTTCCCACTTGTCTGGATATCCTATTTTTATAGTTAATTTATTCAATTTTTCTATCGCTTTCAATTTTGTTTCTGGCGACATCCAAGTCAAATTATTTATTCTAATTTCATAAGCGCGAATTACATTCTTAATCATTTTAGACGCTTTATCTTTTGCCTCAGCAGGAAACATTTTTTCTACATATAATTTTCCTAATGCTTCACCAACAGTTCCATTAACAACTTGAAGTGCTTTTTCATGACGTGGTCTTTGTTTTAAAGCTCCAGTCAATGTTTTTCCATAAAATTCCCAATTGGCCGTTTCAATATTTGTAGACAATTGACCCGCAGAACTTCTCAATAACATCCAACGCATGTAGGCTTTCCAATCTTCTACTTTATTTTCTTTAAAAATTGTTTGCAATGCAGCCATATATCTTGGTTGACCTACAATAATTGTATCTACTTTAGCAAATCCAACTCCTTTTAAATAGGTATTCCAGTCAACAACAGGAAGCATTTTTTGTAAATCTGCAATTGAAGTAGGATTGTACTGTTTTTTACTATCTCTTCTTTCTACTCTGTCTAATTTTGGTGTAGACATTTGAATTTCTAGTGCTAAAACTCTATCGGCATCCAATTTGGCTTGAGCTGGTTTTTCACCCAAAAATTGTAACATTTTTGCTACATGAAGTACATATTTTTCACGTTTTTCTTTAGAATCTTTATCCTCAGAAACATAATAATCTCTATCTGGTAAACCCAATGGTCCAGGTCCAAGACTCACTATATTTCTTGTGCTGTTTTTTTCGTCAGATCCAACTCCAACACCAAAGAAACCAACTCCACCGCCTTTGGCCTCTTCATTCATCATTAATTTTTGCAAATCCTGAATGTTTTTAACCGCATTAATTTTGGCTAAATACGGTTTTAGAGGTGCAATTCCTTGTTTGTTTCTAGCCACAGTATCCATAGCGGCTTTGTACATATTAATTGCTTTTCCTTGATCGGTATTGGATTTGTATTTTGGATTTTTAGTTGCTTCGTTTAAAATTGCCAAAGCATCTTTATCTGTATTTTGACGTAATTCGTCAAAGCTACCCCAACGTGTTTTGTCGGCAGGAATTTCGGTATTTTTTAACCACGTTCCATTTACAAATTTGAAAAAATCGTCATTTGGTCTAATTGATTTGTCCATTAAATCAATGCCTAAACCAGGTTTTTTTTGCTGAGCATTTCCTTGGTGAATCGCAAATAAACTTGCTGCCAAGAAGCTAAACTTAATTGTAGTTTGAAGTTTCATATTATTTTTTTGATTGTTTCTACAAATCTATTAATTTTTAACTAACAAAATGTTAAAAAACCCTTAATGAAGATTAGGTTTAAGATTTGAAATTTAAAAATACAGAAGTTGTTTTGTAACTTTGCAAAAAAAATGCTTTCTCAACTCAAAAAATATAAGATATTTATTGGTTTTTTTGTGATTTTTTCGATTGTTACAATTAGTGCTTTTTACACTGTTTTAAAACCTAAACCGCATCTTGCTATATTCAATCCAAGTGATGTAAACCCAGAATTAGTTGATTCTACAATTCAATATGTTGCTATCGATCATACCATTGCCAATTTTTCTTTTACCAATCAAAACGGAAAAACAATTACTCAAAAAGATTATGAAGGTAAAATTTATGTAGCCGATTTTTTCTTTACGTCTTGCCAATCAATTTGTCCAAAAATGACTAATAATATGGTTTGGCTTCAAAATAAAATAAAGAACAATCCCAAAGTTTTATTGCTATCACATAGTGTAACTCCTGATATAGATAGCGTTCCGGTTTTAAAAAAATATGCGCTTGAAAAAGGTGTAATTGATAGTAAATGGAACTTGGTTACAGGAAATAAAAAAGACATTTATTACATAGCAAGAAAATCATACTTGGCTGTAAAAACTGGGAAACCATCAGAAATGTATGATATGGTGCATACTGAAAATTTTGTTTTGGTAGATTCTAAAAGAAGAGTTCGCGGTTTTTATGACGGTACTAATCTTGATGGTCCAACCGAACCCGGAATTAAAAATGTAAAACAGCTTTTAGAAGACATAACTATATTGTGTGAAGAAGAAAAGTAGTCTTGTTTTTAAAACTAAACCCTTAATTTTATCGTAAACATCTTTAAATAAAAACTTAAAACTTGATAATTATCATAGTTTTTACATTGCAAATTCGTACTTTTGTATTTTAATTCAATCTAAATAAAGCCGTGCAAACTACAATTGCTCAACTAAAAATTGGCCAAAAAGGAATTATTTCCGATTTTAATATCGATGAAATCCCTATGAAACTTCTCGAAATGGGTTGTCTTCCTGGCAATTCTGTAGAATTAATTCAAATTGCACCTTTTGGTTGTCCGTTGTATTTTAATGTTAATGATTCTCATGTGGCAATTAGGTTGGAAACTGCTAAAGAAATAACGGTGGTCATTGAACCTAAAAATTAATGGCGCAAGAAAATATCAAAGTAGCTTTAATTGGAAATCCAAACACTGGGAAAACTTCGGTTTTTAATCAGCTTACTGGCTTGCACCAACAAGTTGGAAATTATCCTGGAATTACTGTTGAAAAGAAAATTGGAACCTCCAAGCTTTCTGAAAACACAAGAGCTACTATTCTAGATCTACCTGGAACATACAGTTTAAACGCAAGTTCAATTGATGAAAATGTCGTGATTGAATTGTTGATGAATAAAAAAGATGAAAATTTTCCGGATGTTGTTGTTGTAGTTACCGAAGTTGAAAACTTGAAACGAAATTTATTGCTGTTTACTCAAATTAAAGACTTAGAAATTCCAACTATTTTGGTCATTAACATGAGTGATCGAATGAAATTAAAAGGAATTGAACTAGACATTCCGCATCTAGAACAAGAATTAAAGACGAAAATTGCGCTTGTTAGCTCAAGAAAAAATATAGGAATTGAAAGAATTAAAGAATTAATTTTAAACTACAAATCACTTTCTACACAACCTTGCTTAAATGCTTCTTCAATTGATCAAGAATATTTTGACAAATTAAGAAAAGCATTTCCAAACCAGTTGGTTTATAAACTTTGGCTGGTGATTACCCAAGACGTAAATTTCTTAAACTTAGAACGTAACGAAATGAAAAGTTCGTTTACTAAATCGCATGCCGACTTAAAACGTTTACAACAAAAAGAAACCATAAAACGTTACCAATTTATAAACGACACTTTAAAAATTGGACAAACTATTGACAACTCAAAAGCATCGGATATTAGAGCAAAATTAGACCGCGTTTTAACCCACAGAGTTTTTGGTTATTTTATATTTTTCTTTATTTTATTTGCCATTTTTCAATCTATTTTTGTATGGTCAAGTTATCCCATGGACTTGATTGATAGTTCGTTTGCAAATTTAGCCTCATATGCTAAAACCCATCTTCCGTCTGGAGAATTCACTAATTTAATTAGCGAAGGAATCATTCCTGGCATTGGCGGAATCTTAATATTTATTCCACAAATTGCATTTTTATTTCTCTTTATTTCTGTTCTTGAAGAAAGCGGTTACATGAGTCGTGTAGTTTTTTTAATGGACAAAGTAATGCGTCGTTATGGCCTTTCTGGAAAAAGCGTTGTGCCTTTAATTTCTGGAACCGCTTGTGCAATTCCTGCAATAATGGGTGCGCGAAATATAGAAAATTGGAAAGAAAGATTAATCACAATTCTAGTTACACCTTTCATAACTTGTTCTGCAAGATTACCAGTTTATGCCATTTTAATTGCGCTAATAATTCCGCAAAAGAAAGTTTTAGGGTTTGTTAGTTTACAAGGATTGACCTTGATGGTTTTGTATCTCTTGGGATTTACAGTAGCCATTTTTTCAGCATACCTTCTTAATAAAGTTTTAAGAATACGTTCCAAATCCTATTTTGTAGTAGAAATGCCAAGTTACAAAGTTCCGTTACTAAAAAATGTTGGAATTAATGTTCTTGAAAAAACAAAAGCATTCGTTTTTGGAGCTGGAAAAATCATTTTAGCTATTTCAATTATTCTGTGGTTTTTGGGCTCACATGGTCCGAGTAAGGATTTTGAAAATGCTCAGAAAATAGTTGAAAATGATGTATATACAAGTAAACTAAAAATAAATCCTTCGGTAATTCCAGACAAAGTTTCCGAATATAAACTAGAACATTCCTATATTGGGATTATTGGAAAATCAATAGAACCAGTTATAAAACCTTTAGGATATGACTGGAAAATCGGAATTGCCGTAGTAACATCGTTTGCGGCTCGCGAAGTTTTTGTGGGAACTTTAGCCACAATTTATAGCGTAGGAAGTCATAGCGACGAAGAGGACACCATAAAAAACCGAATGGCTGCAGAAATAAATGCTGATGGTAGCAAAGTTTTTAATTTTCCAACAGGAATTTCTTTATTGTTATTTTACGCTTTTGCAATGCAATGTGTGAGCACTTTAGCTATTGTAAAAAAAGAAACCAATTCATGGAAATGGCCTATAATTCAACTAGTTTTCATGAGTGGATTTGCCTATATAACAGCACTTTTAGCCTATCAATTCTTAAAATAATTTGGTTCAATTTTTGATGCAATCGTAGAAAGTTATTTTTTATGAAAAAAATAGTAGTCTTATTTTTTGTTCTAATTTCTGTAACACTTTTAGGGCAAAATAAATTAGATAGATCTAAAAAAGAACTCAATTCAAGTTCTACAAAGAGTCAAACTAATTCGCAATCTAATTCGTCAAAATCATCTTCAAATGGTGAACCAAATTTGTTTGTCTCACTTTTTTTAAACATTACTTTGGGCATCTTTAAATATGGATTTATTGGCGATTATAAAAACGAAGATCATCTGTATAGCAACCTAACTTCTTATCCTTTTTACAACAAAAAATCAGGTAATTTTGAAACTTCAGACTCAGCTTTAGTAATTAAAAACAAAGCACGATTTGATCTAGAAAACAGTTTTGTTTACAGCGATAACAATCTATATGGCAATCATTTGAAAGCTAAAATTCGTCCGTTTCAGTATTTTTATTTACAATCTGATTTTCATCAATTGTTCGAGTTTAATGAAATTGACAAAACAAATAATCGTCTTTCCTTATTTCAATTTAACTTAAATTATGATAGAATTCGATTTGAAAAATTTAACTTTGGTTGGAATCTAGGCGCAACTTATGTTGGAAATGAGGTAAAAAAAGCAGGATTATCCTATGGATTAAATGCAGAGTATTTTATGGGAAATCAAATTAGCTTTTTAGCTTCAACAAAATGGAGCAACATAAATGGTTATCCAGTAAATGCATTTGAAATTCAAAGTAAGTTTCACAGAAAAAATTATTTTTTTGCATTAGGATTTGAACATTTAAAAATTGCAACTCCAACCTATAATTTTATCGCTATTGGAGGCGGAATTTATTTTTAATAGTTACAATTATGAACATTCAAGAAATATTAGTTTACATAGTTTTGGTTATCGCACTAGCCTTTTTGTACCAAAAGTTTTTTGGTAAAAAGAAACCTAAAAAAAACTGTGGCGATGACGATTGCGGTTGTCATTAAACAAATCACAAAGTTTTATAATCAATCATCTTTGCCAGAATTAAAATAAAAAATCGTCTAATTTTATAGAAAATTAAACGATGACTACCAAAGGCAAAACTTCTCTAAATTGACAGACGCAACTTGGTTGCAACGCTTAAAATCTGGCGATAAACTGGCTTTTAACGAACTTGTAATGCTATACAAACATGGCGTTATCAATACCTGCTACCGTTTTTTGTTAGACAAAGAAGACGCCGAAGATGTATCGCAAGATGTTTTTATAGAAGTTTTTCAATCCATTCACTCTTTTCGTGGCGAATCTAAAATTTCGACCTGGATTTATAGAATTGCAGTTACCAAAAGCCTTGACGCAATTAAAAAACGCAACCGCAAAAAAAGAATTTCATCTCTAGGTAAAATCCTTCATATTGATGATGTTGCCAATTGGATTGCTGGCGGAAAACAACCCGATGAAGATCTAGAAACTTCCGATACTTTTTCGATAATTAACAAAATACTAAATCAATTGCCAGATAATCAACGAATTGCTTTTACATTAAGTAAAATTGATGGTTTTACCAATCAAGAAATTTCCGAAATTATGAAAACCACAACTATTGCCGTTGAAAGCTTGATTTATCGTGCCAAAAAGAAAGTTACAACTGATTTAAATGTGATTTTGAAAAAATAATTCACACAAATGCCAGAACTTAAACTAACAATCGTCTAAATAAAATATCCTAATATGAACACACAAGATATGAAAAACGTAATGCAAAATTTTGATACTATAGAAAACATAGAACCATCAGAAAATTGGGAAGTAAATTTCCAAAATAAATTGGATAATGCCCGATTATCTAAATCGAATTCGGTTTCTAAATTCAATTTAGTGGTTTTGGTTTTGATAGTAATAAACGCAGGTTTTGTCTGGAATTCATTAAAAACAGTTGACACAAAATCGGAAGATAAAGGAACAAAATACAAAACTATTGCCAACGAATTATTGATAACTTCAAACAACTAACCGATGGATATTTTTGCAAAACAAAAAATATTTATTAGAACAATTATCCTTTTAGTTGTGCTAAATATCGCCTTGATTGGTTTTTTCATTTTTAAAGAAATGAAGCCACATCACGAACCGTTACTTTTTCCGAAAAATGAAGAATACAACGACGTTTCTGGAATTTTAAAAAAAGAACTGAATCTAACCGACAATCAAGTAGCTCAATTTGATGCAATTAGAAAGCAAAATTTTGAAAAACAAACTGCTCTAAAAGAAATCATTCGAGTAGATAAAGATGCAATGAACCAAGAAATGTTCAATAAAAATTCGGATGAAACTAAAATAATTCAGCTTGCCAAAAAAGTTTCTCAAAATGAATATCTAATCGAATTATTACATTTTGAACAAGCCAAAAAATTAAAAGCCGTTTGTAATGAAGAACAACTCGATAAATTTGAAGATTTAGTACTAGAAATTCGAGATTATTTTAGACCAGACAACCAACCAATGAGAAGATGATTTTCAATGTCAATTTCAAAAATCAATATCAATTTGCCAAAAACCAATTTAAAAATGAAAAAAAACTTTAACCTACTCTTAATTTTTAGTTTATTATTGCTTGCAAATAGTGGATTTTCGCAATACAATGCGCTAAATATTCCCGAAGCTTATTATGGAGTTTCTAGCTCTGGCGGAAAAACATTTACATTAAATATTGATGATAATGTAAAACAATTTAGAACCGGTCAAGCTACTGTAACTGGTGCGATAAATGTAGATCCAGCAACGACCAATAACTTTTGGGGACCAACTTTAATCGTTAATAAAGATGATATCGTTCACATGAATGTCACCAATAATCTCAACGAAAGCACCACAATTCATTGGCACGGAATGCATTTACCAGCCATTATGGACGGTGGACCACACCAAATAATTCCTGCAGGAACACTTTGGCAACCTTATTGGACAGTGAAAAATCAAGCCGCAACTTTATGGTATCATCCGCATTTGCACACCACTACGCAAGCGCATGTAACCAAAGGAATTGGAGGTTTTGTAATTGTAAAAGACGCCACCGAAGCCTTGTTGCCATTACCAAGAACGTATGGCACGGACGATATTCCACTAGCCATTTCTAGCCGTAGATTTTTATCAACAAGCAATGCCATGGCAACTCAAGTTATTGATAATTATGGCGATTATTCGATGATAAATGGAACTCTAAATCCGCAAGCAACATTGCCAAAACAAGTTGTTCGTTTGCGAATTCTAAATGCAGAAATACAACGCGGATTAAATATTGGTTTCAGCGATAACCGAACTTTTTATGTAATTGGAAACGACGGCGGATTGCTAACAGCGCCAGTTGCAGTAACACGATTGGCGGTTCAAACTGGCGAACGCTACGAAATTTTGGTCAATTTAACAAACGATGTTGTTGGTTCCGAAACACTTTTCTTGAAAGCCTACAACACAACAGCCGAAATTCAACTTTTAACAGGAACAGGCACAAACACTTTTGGATGGCCAGGATTAGAAGGAAATTCTTCTACACCAACAGGAAATAACGGCCCAATAAATGGCGGATTACTCAACAATTCGACCTACAATTTAATGAACATAAAAATCGCTGCTGCAACAACTTCGGTTACTCCAATTACTTCAATTCCAACAACATTAGTCAGCCAAACCTATTGGACAACAGCCAATGTTACCAACTCTCGAACCATAAATATTGGTGGCGGAAATGGTGGAAGCGCATTCACGCTCGACGGTTCGTTATACAGCACAACAATGGCTCCAAAAACCATAAATCTAAACGCAATAGAGCAATGGACAATCGTAAACAATAACATTTTCGGACACACTTTTCACTTGCACGATGTGTTTTTCAAAATCATTTCACGCTCTGGCGGAAACATCGGAACAACCGTTAGAAGTTACGAACAAGGCTGGAAAGATTCCGTTTGGTTGCCCATTGGTGGCACAGTAACTTTTATAGCAAAATTCGACGATTATGCCGATTCTACTTGGCCTTACATGTACCATTGCCACGCTTTAACCCACGAAGACGAAGGAATGATGGGACAATTTACTGTAAATTCTTCACTTGCAACTTATGAAAATGTAGCACCAACCGCATTCAAATTATACCCGAATCCAGTCGCTGACAAATTGTTTATCAATCTAGAAAATTTAGAAAACGAAATTTATTATATCACCATAACAACACTCGAAGGTCGCGTAGCCATGATGCTGCCAAAACCCGAATGGCAAAACGGAATCGACGTAACCTCATTAGCAACAGGAACTTACATTTTAAAATTAACCGACGAAAAAACCAAAAGCATCACTACCAAAAAGTTTATTAAGTTGTAAATAATTTGGGCGTTACCCAGTCTCGTTAAAAAAACGAGACTGGGTCAGGCTGTACGTTCCAATCTTTTTTGTTTTGTCATCCCGAGCGCAGTCGAGGGAATTTCTTTAAAACAAAAAAGGATTTCCACTGCCATCCTTAACGCATCACGTAAAACTAGAAAAATGAAAAAAATAACAACACTTTTAGTAATTCTGTTTTTGGCATCGAGCTTTTCATTCAGAGAAATAATAACTGAAAAAAACATCAAAAATTTCAGTTTAAAAAGCACCGATAACAAAGTCATTTCATTAGAAAAATATAAAAACGCCAAAGGATTTATAATTGTTTTTACGTGCAACAAATGTCCAATGGCAAAATTATATTCCGAACGTTTGAACAAATTATACGATAAATATAAATCCAAAGAAGTGTATCTAATGGCAATAAACGCAATGGATACGGTCGCTTACAAAGAAGAAAACTTCAAGTTAATGCAGAAAAAAGTAGCAAAAGAAAAACTACTTTTTCCGTATTTACAAGATAAATCTCAAATAGTAGCCAAACAATTTGGAGCAACACACACGCCACAATCCTTCGTAATCTGGAAAAACAACACCGGAAAATGGATCATAAAATACGAAGGCTCGATAGACGACAGCGCACTCGAACCAACAAGAGCCAACAATTATCTAGAAACCGCAGTTGACGAGTTACTGCAAAACAAAACCGTAAGCAATCCAAACACAAAATCCGTAGGTTGCCGTATTTTCTATCGTGGCGAAGTTGCCAAAATGGATTAATTAACCCGCAAACAATAATTGAAAAAATCTGTGAAAATCTGCCCAATCCGTTAAATCTGTGGCAAAAAAATAAAACCCCAAAACCATGAAAAACCTACAATTATTTCTATTGTTTCTATGTTGCAACACCATTTTTGCACACACCATCAACTACGAAAATCAAGTTTTAAGACATTGGAACATCCAAAAAGAAAATAAATTTATAGATGGTTCCTTCTCCATGCTAAAAAACGGAAAAGTATATATTGAAGATGCGAATAACAACATTATCAATTTTGCATTAACTGACTTATCCAAAGAAGATCAACAATATACTTTGCAACGAGAATCCAAAATAGAAGCCATTAACACCGCTTTTTCAAATCAAAACAGCGTTGAAAATCAAACAATAGTATATTATAAAATGTTGTTTATTGGTTTAGCACTTTTATTATTTACATTTTTACTATTCAAATATTCCGATAAAAATAAAAGAAAATATTTAGTACCAATTGTTTTTTGCGGAGCGATAATGACGTTATTTAGTTTTGCTAAAAAAACACTTTCAACCACAGATCCACTATTTGTAGCATCGGCATTTGCTCCATTTGCATCAACAGTTAGCACCACTTATGACGCCAATTATTTTTATGTAAACTCAACAGGAATAGCCAATCACACCATGATGGTTGGGATTTCCAATCACGGTTGGCAACAGCAAGTTCCCATTTCTAAATGCTACATCAATACCAGTCATTGGACAATTCCGTTGAATCCAGTTTTGGCAACAACTCCAGTTCCAGTTTCGGCAACGCATTTTACAAAAGGTGCGATTGCGATGGCAGCAAATGGTGTTCCAATTTTTAATTACCATACCAATACCGGTGTAGATTCGTTCCTTGACGGACAACTCGATAATTATGGCGGACATTGTGGTCGTGGCGACGATTATCACTACCATACGGCTCCTTTGCATTTGATAACTTTAGGACAAACCACTTACGATTTACCCATTGCTTTTGGTCTTGACGGTTATGCCGTTTACGGAACTTTAGAACCAACTGGAGCAACAATGGCGACACTTGACGCCAATCACGGTCATTATTTTAACGGCGTTTATCACTATCACGGAACAGCAACTGCGCCTTATATGATTGGAAATATGGTGGGTCAAGTTACCGAAGATGCGACTTTACAAATTGTTCCGCAACCACAAGGAAATCCTGTACGAACTGAAAATTGGACACCTTTAAACGGTGCGTTAATTACTTCTTGCGTGGCAAATGCAAATAATGGGTACAATACTTTGTATTCCTTAAACGGCGTTTCGGGTTATGCAACCAATTACACGGCAACAACAGCAGGACTTTATACTTTTCAATATGTAACGCCAACAGGAATAACATCAACGAATTATAATGGTTCAGCGCAATGTACCGTTCCCAATTTAGGTTCGGCTTATTATATTGCTGTCGAAAAAAACATTACTATTTCACCAAATCCAGCCACCGATATTTTACAAATCCATTTAGGAAATCCATTTTTAGAAAATGATGTTCAAGCTATTACGGTTTATGATTTAAAAGGAAGTTTGGTTTCTAAAACGCCAAAATTCGTTCCCACTTTAGACATCAAACAACTATCAAAAGGGACTTATTTTGTAAAAATTCAGTTTTCAAATTCGGTTGTAACCAAAAAATTGATCGTAAAATAAAGATGAAAAAATCAATAATTTTTATTCTAATAACTACTTTTTCATTTGCGCAAAGCGTTACCAAAACGATGAATTTGCTTCCAGATTCGGGTCAAAATATAAGTTACACAAGCACTTTTGGTGAAGATAATGACTACACAATCAACGCTCCATCGTTTACCAATAATAGCAACGGAACTATTACCGATACTGTTACAGGATTGATGTGGCAACAAGTTGATGGCGGCGAAATGACCATAGAAAATGCTTTTATTTATGCTGATAATTTAGTGCTTGGAGGATTTTCAGATTGGAGATTGCCGAGTCCAATGGAGAGTTTTAGTATTTTGAATCATCAGAATAATAATCCAGCGATGAACACTACTTTTTTCACGGCAAGTACAGCAGAATATTGGTGGACAAACACGTATCAAACTGGCGATAATACCAAAGTTTGGTGCACCAATGCTGGTGGCGGAATAGGAAATCATCCAAAATCGGAAACAATTAGCGCTGGCGGAATTAAGAAATTTCACGTTCGTGTGGTTCGGAATAATTCAATTCCAACAACAATTCCCAATCATTTTACAGATAACGGCAACGGAACAATTACCGATAATTTGACGCAATTAATTTGGCAAAAAGCTCCAAATATTGCTGTTTTAACTTGGGAAAATGCTTTGGCATACGCCGAAAATCTTTCGTTGGCAAGTGCAACCGATTGGCGTTTGCCCAACATCAAAGAATTGCAATCGCTCAATGACGAAAGCGTTACAAATCCATCAGCAAATACGACTTTTTTTCCAACAATTGGAGTTCATAATTATTGGAGTTCAACAAGTTTGCCCAATCAAACAACAAAATCTTGGTACTGGAATACCCAATTCGGGATTACAACTTACGACACCAAAACCAACAGTAATTATGTGCTTTGCGTTCGAGGAAATCCTGCAACATTGGCTTTGAATAGTTTAGATTTAAAACCTAAAAAACAACGTTTATCCCAATCCATTTTCATCAAAAATAACGATTGAAAATACTTCTGGAAATGAAACGTATCAATTGTATAATGAGATTGGTCAAAAAATATTTACTGGAAAAAGTATCGAGAACCAAGATTTTTCTGGATTGCAAAAAGGCATTTATTTTCTGGAAATTAATGGCGAAACGACTTTTAAAATCAAATTAATAAAGCAATAAATCTGCCTTTTGGAAAATATAACAAACTATTTACAACTCGGTTTTACGCACGTAATTCCGATGGGTTTTGACCATATTCTATTTATTTTATGTTTGTTTTTTTACAGTTCCAAACTAAAAACGGTTTTGCTGCAATGCACAATCTTTACCATTGCACACAGTTTGGCATTAGGATTATCGGCTTCTGGAATTGTGATTTATAATTCTAAAATTATTGAGCCATTAATAGCATTGACAATACTTTACACGGCAATTGAAAATATTTTTTTTACCGAAAAAAGTAAAATTCGTTATCTACTTATTTTTATTTTTGGATTAATTCACGGATTGGGATTTGCCACAGCTTTAAAAGAAATTGGAATCCCAAAAGCACAATTTTATACTTCGTTACTTTCTTTTAATATTGGTGTAGAATTGGGACAAATTACTATTATTCTTACCGCTTATTTCCTGATAAGCAAATGGTTTTCGGACAAGATTTGGTACAAAGAACGCATTGTTTATCCCATATCAAGTGCAGTTGGTTGCGTGGCTTTGTATTGGGTTATTGAGCGGGTTTTGATTTAATTACTCAACAAAAACAATCCTCAAAAACAGCTTTTTAGGTCTGATAACAACACCTTCTTTTGGGTATGGCAACACTCCAATAGATTTAATTTGACCAGAATAATATTTAGAAAACCACAAGTTGTTTTCCTCACGATTTTTAGAATTAAAAGTCAACGTTTTTTCTTCAATAAATTTCTTGTCTTTGTATACATTTACTGTAACCGAAACCTCACCTGCCCAAATACACTGAACATTTTCAGGACAACGTGAATCATCAAAAACATTCGCTAATTGCAAATAATATCCTTTTTTAGAAATACATTTTTTGGTTGTAATTTTAATTTCCGATTGCGCAAAACACGAAATACAACATAAAATTGTCAAGTATAAAAATAGCTTTTTCATAAATTTAATTTTTAACGATAAACAAAGGTATCGAAATTTTATGTCGCAATTTATCCACTGTTGTTCCAAATAAAATATCTTTAAATCCAGTGTGCCCATGGGTTCCCATTACTAAAATATCAAAATTGCCTTCGTTTACAATTTTCGGAATGGCTTTGTTTGGTTTTCCAAATCCGAGTTGGGTTGCAATTGTAAATCCTTTTTCGGTTAAAATTTCTTTGTATTCTAACAATAATTTTTCGTCTATTGTGGTTTCGTGATCTTCAATATTTTCGCCATAAAAAATAGCACCAATCGTTTCTACAACATGAATTAATGTATAATTTGCTTCCTTTCCACCCAATTCAAATGCAGAGTTTATAGCAATTTGATCGGCATCCGAAAAATCTACAGAAATTGCAATATTCTTTTTATTATAAGTGGCAACTTTATTAAAATTCAATTCAAAATTATGAGGCAAATGACTTGCAATTTCATGATTGGCTTTGGTGATAAATGGTCGCAAAACAATATAAAGTAGCAAAATCAAAAATCCAAATGCCAGCGGAACAACGGTCAACCAAAGAACAATTGGATTATCTGATGTTTGTAACCAACCATTTATTTCGTCAAAAACCAATTTGGCGTTCAACGAAACTATAATTAAAGCTACAATCCAAGAAGCAATTTGTGTAAGTTTACTAATTTCAAAACCTCTCATTTTAGATTTATCCGAAACAAAATGTATCAACGGAATTATGGCAAATCCCAACTGCAAACTCAAAATTACCTGACTAAAAATCAGCATTTTTCCGGTTACGCCTTCGCCAAAAACCGAAATCACAATCACAGCTGGAACTATTGCAATTAATCGAGTAATAATTCGTCTAACCCAAGGCTGAATTCGTAAATTTAGATAACCTTCCATTATAATTTGTCCAGCCAAAGTTCCTGTAATTGTAGAACTTTGTCCAGCTGCAATCAAGGCAACTGCAAATAAAATTGGCGCCCATTTGTTGCCCAACATTGGCGAAAGTAACTTGTAGGCATCCTGAATTTCGGCAACTTGAAACAATCCAGCTTTGTAAAATGTGGCTGCTGCCAAAATCAAAATCGCTGCATTTACAAAAAAAGCAAGGTTCAATGCAATGGTCGAATCAATTAAATTATATTTCAATGCTTGCTTGATTCCAGCTTTACTTCTATCAAATTTTCGGGTTTGCACCAACGACGAATGAAGATACAAATTGTGTGGCATTACCGTTGCTCCAATAATTCCGATTGCTATGTATAATGCAGCTTGCGAAGGTAAAGTTGGAATTAATCCTGTCAATACTTTTCCCATTTCGGGTTGTGCAAAAATCATTTCAAATACAAATGAAAAACCAATAATTGCAACTAATGCAATGATAAACGCTTCCATTTTTCGCATGCCTTTATTGATTAAAAACAGTAATAAAAAAGTATCTAAAACCGTAATCATCACACCTTGAATTAAGGAAATATCGAACAATAAATTCAATCCAATTGCCATTCCGAGAACTTCTGCCAAATCGCAAGCGGCGATAGCAATTTCTGCTAAAAAATAAAGCATATAATTGATAAATGGCGAATACGTTTCGCGAGAAGCTTGCGCCAAATCTCGTTGCGTAACAATTCCTAATCGCGCACTCAAACTTTGCAAAAGCAACGCCATCAAGTTACTCATCAACAAAACCCAAAGTAGCGAATAGCCAAACTGACTTCCGCCAGCCAAATCAGTTGCCCAATTTCCAGGATCCATATAGCCAACAGAAATTAAATAGGCTGGACCAAAAAAAGCTAGAATCTTTCTGAATTTAGTCGTTTTTCCTTGTGTTGTTATACTTTCGTGAACTTCTTCTAATGATTTACCCATAATTTATTGTGCTTTTATAAATAAATTTTCTGCTATTTTATTGGAAATTGAAATGGTATTTGAATTCAAAATTATGGTTAACGACGAATCAAATTCTTCGCAAGAAATGACTTTTATCGTCGAACCTAAAGAGATGTTTTGTTTGTCTAAATATTGCAGAAATTCTACCGACGAATTTTTTACTCCAACGCACACAAAATCAGTATTTAAAGTTGCTTCGGATAATAAAAATTTATCGATTTTAACCAATTCACCTTTGGCATTCGGAATTGGATCACCGTGCGGATCAAATGTAGGAAAACCTAGAAATTCGTCCAATTTATTGATTAATTTTTCCGATTTTATATGCTCTAATTCTTCCGCAATTTCGTGCACTTCATCCCATGAAAAATTTAATTTATCTACCAGAAAAACTTCCCACAAACGGTGTTTTCTTACAATCATTTTGGCAGAAAGTAATCCTTTTTCGGTTAATGTTACACCTTGGTATTTTTGATAAGAAACCAACTCTTTTTCAGATAATTTCTTTAACATATCCGTTACTGAAGATGCTTTTGTATCTAACATTCCAGCAATGGCGTTTGTGTTTACGCCTTTTGGAGAAACCAATGATAAATGATAAATAACTTTGATATAATTTTCTTCTGAAATGGTCATTTTGAATCAATATTTTGACAAATATAATAATTATTTCGATTTATTATAAAATAATTTTTAGTTTTGTCTAAAAATTATTTTATGAAAACAAAAATTTTATCTTTGTTAGTATTCGTCTCAACTTCAATTTATTCTCAAACCACAGAACCAATTGAAGCTGATAGACCAGACCAAACTGAAACTCCAGCAATAGTTCCAAAAGGAATGTTTCAGGTGGAAAGTGGATTAACTTTTCAGAAAAATGATGCGGCATAGTGCTACTTTTAGTTTGCCATCAACGTTGTGGAAATATGGTGTAAATGACAATTTTGAATTGCGATTAATAACCGAATTTCTACTGGAAGAAATAAACAATAAAAAATTCAATGGATTGACTCCGATATTTATTGGTTTCAAAGTAAAATTAGCAGAAGAAAAAGGCATCGTCCCTAAAACTTCTTTTATTGCGCATATTGGTTTGCCAAATGCAGCATCAACCTATTATAAAATTGATTATTTTGCGCCAGAATTTCGATTTACCATGCAACATACTTTATCTGACAAGTTAAATTTAGGATATAATCTTGGTGCAGAATGGGACGGTTTTTCGGCAGAACCAACTTTTGTTTACACGCTAACGACTGGATATTCTATTACCGAAAAATTGGGTTCGTATATTGAATTGTTTGGGTTTTTACCTCAAATAGATAAGGCAAATCACAATCTTGATGGCGGAATTACCTATTTGATAAACAACAATTTTATGTTAGATTTGTCTTCAAGTATTGGAATTACAAACAATGCGCCAAAACACTATTTCGCTTTTGGATTTTCGTTTAGAATATAACACATGAAACATTACGATTACATTTTTACAGGTTCGGGATTATCGGCTTTGATGACCGTTTATGAAATGATTTTATCAGGAAAATTTGATGATAAAACAATTTTGTTATTGGATGAAAATCCTAAGAAAAGCAACGATAGAACTTGGTGTTTTTGGGATAATGCTGCGCTTTTTGACGAAATAGTTTCTAAAAATTGGGATGTTGCGCTTTTTGCAGATGAAAACTTTCAAAGGAATTTAGATTTGAAACCCTATCAATATAAAATGGTTCGCGGATTGGATTTTTATAATTTGGTTTTCGATTTAATTTCAAAGCAAAAAAATATTCATTTTGTCAATCAAAAAGTTTTAGAATTTGAAGATTTGGGAAATGAATGTATTGTTAAAACTAGTTCAGAAAATTATACTTGCAACAAGATTTTTAATTCTATTTACAACCCAGATTTGGTAAAAAACCAATCGAAATATCCATTATTGCAACAACATTTTATTGGTTGGTTTATAAAATCGAAAGAAGCAATTTTTGATAAAAACACAGCCACTTTCATGGATTTCTCTGTTGAACAAAGAGGAAATACTCGTTTTATGTATGTTCTTCCTACTTCTTCAACCGAAGCATTATTGGAATATACTTTGTTTTCCAAAGACTTACTTTCTAAAGAAGAATATGAAAATGAAATTCAGATTTACATCAAAAGATTAGGGATTTCAGAATACGAAATCATCGAGAAAGAGCAAGGAAATATCCCAATGACATCGTATAATTTTTGGAAACACAACACCAAAAATATCCTAAATATTGGTTCTGTTGGCGGTTGGACAAAAGCAAGTACAGGTTATACATTTAAAAATACAACTAAAATATCGAAAGCATTAATTCAGTTTTTAGAAAAAGACACTTCGACTGCGCTCAGTGTGACAGATTTAAGAAAATTTCATAAAACGGATAAATTTTGGTTTTATGATTTATTATTTTTAGATGTTTTGTATCGACGAAATGATTTGGGTTCTAAAGTATTTTCTGCTTTATTCAAAAAAGGAAATCCAACTTTAATTTTCAAATTTCTTGATGAAGAAACATCGTTTTGGGAAGATTTACAAGTGATTTGGAAATGCCCAAAAGGTTTGTTTGTTAGAGCTTTATTTGGAAGAGTTTTCTAGTTTTAATTTTCTATCAAACTATAACAAAACTTTATACTCTAATCTCAATAAAAAAATTAATTCTCATTATCTTTGCGGTAGATTTTTGATGCTTAAAATAATTCAAAAATCGTTAATCTTAAATCATAAATAATTATGTATCCAGAAGAAATGGTAAAACCAATGAGAGCAGAACTTTCTGACGCTGGTTTTCAAGATTTATATAATGCAGAAGATGTAAAAAATGCTATTAAAGCAGAAGGGACGACACTAGTAGTTGTGAATTCAGTTTGTGGATGCGCTGCAAGAAATGCTCGCCCAGGAGCAAAAATGAGTTTGGACGGAGCAAAAAAACCAGATCATTTGATAACGGTTTTTGCCGGAGTCGACAAAGATGCAGTTGATGCTGCTAGAGAAGAAATGTTTCCTTTTCCTCCATCATCACCAAGTATGGCTTTATTTAAAAATGGCGAATTGGTTCACATGTTAGAACGTCACCACATAGAAGGTCGTCCTGCCGAAATGATTGCCGAAAACTTGAAAGATGCTTACGCAGAATTCTG
This sequence comes from Flavobacterium sp., assembly GCF_043778725.1. Taxonomy (GTDB): domain Bacteria; phylum Bacteroidota; class Bacteroidia; order Flavobacteriales; family Flavobacteriaceae; genus Flavobacterium. Next base: position 42,612 of record NZ_JAYWFT010000023.1, read on the forward strand.
TTAAGAAGAATAATTATGTTCCCACTAAGCAGAAATAGAAGATTGCGCACCAACGAAAGTATTCGTTCGATAGTTCGTGAAACATCATTAAGTACTAGCGATTTTATGTTTCCAATGTTTATAGCAGAAGGCAGTAATTTTATTGCAGAGATACCTTCTATGCCTGGAATTTATCGTAGATCATTAGATTTAACAATAAAAGAGGTTAAAGAACTTTGGAGCATAGGAATTAAAGCCATAAATATATATGTTAAAGTTTCTGATAGTTTAAAAGACAATACAGGAAAAGAAGCATGGAATAAAGATGGATTGATGCAAAAAAGCATTCGTGCTATCAAAGATGCAGTTCCAGGTATGATAATTATGCCCGATGTAGCCTTAGATCCGTACTCAATATATGGCCACGACGGAATTATTCATAAAGGACAAATTGTAAACGATGCAACAAACGATGCTTTAACATTAATGAGTTTAAGTCATGCAGATGCTGGAGCCGATTTCGTAGCTCCAAGCGATATGATGGACGGTAGAGTTTTAGCAATACGAAGAGCACTTGAGCAAAATGGACATCATAATGTTGGCATAATGAGTTATTCTGCAAAATATGCTTCCTCTTTCTACGGACCTTTTAGAGATGCACTTGATAGTGCGCCAGTAGATTTACAAGATGTTCCTAAAGATAAAAAAACATACCAGATGGACTATGCCAATCGTATTGAAGCAATTAAAGAAGCATTAGATGATGTAGAAGAAGGTGCTGATATTGTTATGGTAAAGCCCGGAATTGCATATCTAGATATAGTTCGTGAAGTAAAAAATGCAGTAAATGTTCCTGTTGCAGTTTTTCAAGTTTCTGGAGAATATGCTATGGTAAAAGCAGCTTCAGAAAGAGGATGGCTTGACCATGACAAAATAATGATGGAACAATTGATGTGTATAAAACGTGCAGGTGCAAATTTAATTTCTACCTATTTTGCAAAAGAGGCTGCAATTTTAATGAACAAATAAATAGTCAATGGCTCACTTTTATAAAGCGAGCCATTTTTTTGACCGTTCTAAATATTGCGTCAAAAAAAAAGATTTTGAGCTAAGAGCTGCACAATCAAAATTTGACTTTCATTTATTATACTCTTATGGTTTTAAAAAAATGGAAAAATCACACATTGTCTATATAAATTCTCCTTTAGGAATTACTAAAATTGTTGGTGATATAAGTGGTATTTCTATAATTTCTATTTTATCAGAAGGAGAACCGTCGGCAACAATTCCTGATGAATTACAAAATGCTGTTTCACAATTACAAGAATATTTTTCTGGAAAAAGAAATGATTTTAGCTTTAAATTAAACCCGAAAGGCACAGAATTTCAACTCCGCGTATGGCAAGAATTAAGAACTATTCCTTTTGGCAAAACTATTTCATATTTAGACTTGGCTAAAAAACTTGGCGATTATAAAGTTATTCGAGCAGCGGCATCGGCTAATGGCAAAAATCCACTTTGGATAGTTGTTCCGTGCCATCGTGTTATAGGAACAGATGGCTCACTCACAGGTTATGCTGGCGGGTTGTGGCGTAAAAAGTGGTTATTAGAACATGAAAACCCAACAAATCAGCAAAGTTTGTTTTAATTTTAGTCTACATAGAACATTAGATTTATTAGATTTGTAGAAAGTCTTAACCTCTAATGAGTCTAAAAATCTAAATTATGATAGAAAAAATCCGCCTAGATAACATACTATTTCTTGATATAGAAACCGTTCCAGAGGAAGAAAACTTCAATTCTCTAGACGAAGAAATGAAAAATCTTTGGGAACAAAAAACGCAATACCAAAGGAAAGAAGAATTTACACCTATGGAGTTTTATGATAGAGCAGGAATATGGGCAGAGTTTGGAAAAATTGTATGTATATCTGTTGGCTATTTTATCACAAAAGAAGACATTCGCAACTTTAGAGTAACTTCTTTTTTTGGTGAAGAGAAAAAATTATTATTGGAATTTAATAATTTACTCAATAACCATTTTAATAATTCTCAAAATATTTTATGTGGTCATAATGCTAAAGAATTTGACATACCATTTCTAGCCAGACGAATGATTATAAATCAAATTTCTATTCCTGCGAAATTAAACCTTTTTGGAAAAAAACCATGGGAGATTGCTCACCTAGACACTTTGGAATTATGGAAGTTTGGCGATTATAAACATTTTACATCTTTAAAATTACTTACAAAGATTCTTGGAATTCCTTCTCCTAAAGGTGATATTGATGGAAGTCAGGTTGGTCACGTTTTCTATGTTGAAAAAGATATTGATAGAATTGTAACTTATTGTGAAAAAGATGTGATAGCAGTAGCGCAAGTTTTTCTTCGATTTAGAAAAGAGGATTTATTAATAGAAGATGAAATAACTCATGTATAAAAAAAGGGTGTCAAACTACTAATTTGACACCCTTTTTTTTACAGACCATTATATATTTAACGTCTCAATATTATTTTTTTGGTAATTGACCCCAAAGTATTTTCTATTGTAACTAGATATATTCCGTCTTGAAGATTTTCTATATTAAAACTAGAATTAACTTCGGAAGTCTCTTTTGTTAGAATTTGTCTTCCTTGAAGATCAAAAAGAGCTATTGTTGATTTTTCAGAAATATTAGGAATTGTAATAGAAACCAATCCTTTAGTTGGATTAGGGTAAATACTAGTCTCTAACAAGGCATTTTGTGAAACAGATAAAGCAGGAATTACTCTACATAAATCTATGCTAAATAAATTAACAATACCACCATCACCATTGTATGGGTCATCTACTATAAGAGTCCATTCACCATCGGCAGGCAAAGCATTTAAAGAGCTCAAACTATCTAACGGAGCAATACTTCCAGAAATTGAAGGATTTCCTGAACAAGCAGGAGCAATTCCAGAATCATCTAGTATACAAGCAATATTGTCATTATCGCCACATGCTTCTTGAAAAAGTCTAATTACTGGACTGCCTATTGAAGCTGGACCGACTAATGAGATTGTCATGTCTTGAACATATGTATGGGTAATATTTAAATTAACATTTATATCGCCAATTGTATAACCTCCAGTTATGGTTAAAGGCACACTTGCTCCTGAGTTTGCTACAGAAGCAATTGTTGCATTAGAGTAATCTTGAGCAGCAAATGATTGATCGCAAGCTAGTGTTCCAGTATCGAATGAAAATATAGTTGAAGAAGCAGAATTTCCATTGCCACATCTGTTAGTTGGAGTAACTCTCCAATAGTAACGTGTTGCTTGACTTAATCCGTTTACAAAATATTGATTAGTAGTAACATTTGTCGCAACTAGTGGATTTGCAAAAGAAGTAGATGTTGCTACTTGAATATCATACGACTCTGCATTAAATTGATTGTTCCATTTTAATATTGCAGAAGTTGAAAGACCAGATTGTCCATTACTAGGATTTGTTAATACTACATTTTGAAAAGTACCATTGTAAACTTTCAATGATTTCATTCTAGTTTCTGTCTCCGACCCATTGTTTCCAGTTATTCCTACAAAATATTCTCCAGGAACAATATTAGACAATCCTGATAATGTCATTGTAACATTTCCGTTCGCATTTAATGATACTGGAGTAAAAGTTGCTACCGCACCAGATGGTAATCCTGTAGCAGAAAATGTAGTTGTAGCAGTTCCTGTTTGTTTATAATTGAATGTATAAACTGCATTTTGACTAGAACAAACTTCCAAATTTGCAGAAGTTGAATTAATTGCAAATGCTGAATTAATTCCTGTTATCACTAAAGAATAATTTTGATTATTATTAACCAATACTCCTTTGTGAGTAACTGTTATTGTATAATTTCCAGAAGTAGGACTATCAATTTTAACTTGCTCAACGTTATCTACATTGTTATCTCCAGTTCTAACTGCAGGACTGTTTGGATCAAACTGAAGTTTCCAAGGAAAAAAAGTAGTTGTGTTTTTTGTAATTCTTATATCTAAATCGTTAACCAACGCTCTTGATCCTTCATTGGCAAGATCGCCACCATATGGAGTTCCTGGAACATCTGTCCAAGTTATTGATGCAATTAAAGGTGTAGTTCCATTAGAGTTTACATTCATAGTAAATGTTTGTCCCTGACTTAAATTTTCTTCTGAAACCCAAGAACTCAATCCATTATTAGAAATTGCTTGAGCAGCGCTTTTTGCGTTAAGTAATCCCCAACCAAAAACAGGATCTGGACCAATCTCTCCTGCATCGTCGGCAGTATGACAAGCAATTCCTTTTAATGTTGCAGATCGCATAAAACTATTTGTTATATTTTTATAATGTTGTTGCAACAAAATTAATGTTCCAGCAACATTAGGAGACGACATTGAAGTTCCAGTATATGAAATAGTAGATGTATTACTTGTACTATTTGTAGAGGTTACATTTGTTCCATTTCCTGTAATGTCTGGTTTTATTCTATAATCATCTGTTGGACCTTGACTACTAGAAGAGTTTATACTTACACTAGTTAAAACTCCATTAGCTCCAATTATAGCATCTTGAGCATTTGCTACAACTAAATTATTTTTACTTGTTTTATTTGTTGTTAGTTTATCAAAACCAGCGGCTAAAGGTTCAGCATTAGCATTACTCTGTCCGTCATTTCCTGCAGAAGCTACTTGTAAATAATATGGTGAAAGATAGGCTATTTCATCCCAAGAGAAAGAATTGTAGGTGTAGGCACCAATAATCCAAGCTGCCAATGGTCCGTTTGTTCCAGTTATTGGCACACCATAAGAGTGATTGGAAACTAACATTCCCAATTGAATTTCTGATAACGCTTCAGATTCGTCGTCTGTCCAGTTGAAAGTTCTTGCAGTAGCTTGCGATGCCATACCTTTAATATTTGCTGGAGACGCAGCAACCATTGTACCAGTAACGTGTGTTGAATGACTGCTTAAAGTTCCTGTTGGATCATCAATAACTGTAACTCTTCCGCCAAATGCGTTGTGCGTAGTTCTAACGGCATCGCCATCCCAAACCCTAACAGTCATTCCTTGTCCATCAAGATTTAGTCCAAGTGCGCCACCAGTATTTAAAAAATTTGTTCTAGTAGAGATTGCAGCATTTGCATTATCTGTAGTATAATAAATAGGATATCCATCATCTGTTAATCGCATTAATTCCGACTTAGATCCATCTTCATTTTCAACAACTATTGGCCAATTATTTATTTTAGCAACAGCAATAGCTTTAGTTTTTTCATTCTCTGCTTTTTTTCTGTAAAAAATTTCTTTCTCTTTTAATTTTGCTAAATCATAATTTGCAATTATTTGCTTTACATCGCTAGGAGATTGGCTTTGTACAAATAGGCAAAACAGAAAGAATAAGAGAGATAATAGGTATTTATTTTTCATTTAGTTTGTGGTTTTTCTTTTTTTTGTAAACAAATATATACATCACAATTTAATATTTTAAAATTTTAACAAATATTCTATCTGATGTTACTAATTGTTTAAGAACTATAGTAAGGATGCTATTAAAATTTAAGCTAAATAACGTTACTACTTAAAAATATTTCATTACAATTTCAATATACATTATATTTACGAAAAAAAACAAATCATGGTATTAAGTAGATTTTGGCTCGCTATTTTTATTTCATCAATAACTTTTGTAATTATAAGTTTATTTACAGGAAATAGCTATACCATTGACTTTGTTTTAAACGGAAAAAAAGACGACCCAATTCTTATTTCTGAAAAATATATTCAAGATTTACCAATTTTTATAAAAGATAGTATTGAAAAGGCGCCCAATAAGACAATGGTTATCAATCGCGATACTTTAAATCTTGATACTACCTATGTTTACTCTAGCAAAACGGTAAAAATCTTTAGCGGTAAACAAAAAAGTGATGGGTTATTACCAACCTGTAAAGTCAGTTTATTTGATATTGTTTTACCATTAATGGCGTATTTGGCCTTCTTTTGCGGATTGATGGAATTGCTAATTATTTCTGGAGCTTCAGAAAAATTGGCTCGAAAATTAAGTCCTGTTTTTTCTCAAATTTTTCCATCGGTTCCTAAAAATCATGAGTCTATTTCCTACATGACATTAAATTTTGCAGCCAATTTTCTAGGATTAGATTCAGCTGCAACACCATTTGGATTAAAAGCCATGGAGAGTTTGCAAGAATTAAATCCAGAAAAAGATAAAGCTAGTGATGCACAAATCATGTTTATGTGTCTTCATGCCGCAGGATTAACTTTAATTCCAACATCTATTATTGGTTATCGTGCTGCTGCAAATGCTGCAAACCCTGCCGATGTAATGCTTCCTTGTATTATCACATCATTCATTGGAACCATTGCAGCAATGATTATTGTGGGAATTCGACAAAAAATTAACTTCAAAAGCGCTACTTTATTAGTTGCATTAATGACCATTGTATCTGCTATAGTTGGTTTATTATTTTATATCAATACCTTAGATTTAATTGGTAAAAACTTTTTTACATCCAATCTATCAGGACTTATGTTAATCTTAATCATTGGATTTACTTTGGTATTTTCATTTATTTATGAAAAGAAATTTATAGAAAAAAATACCACAATTTTCGACACTTTTGTAAATGGAGCTAGAAATGGTTTAACAACAGGTGTTACTATTTTTCCTTATGTAATGGGAATGTTGGTTGCCATTTCTTTCTTTAGAAACAGCGGTTTGTTTGAAATTATGAGTAATGGAATTTCGTTTGCTTTTTCAAATATTGGAGTAAGTAAAGAGATTACAGATTCACTTCCAGTTGCCATGCTTCGCCCATTTAGTTCAAGTGGTTCACGAGGTTTTATGATTGACTCTATGAATACTTATGGAGTAGATTCACTTACTGGAAGATTGAGTTCTATTTTTCAATGCAGTGCCGAAACTACGTTTTATGTAATTGCGGTTTATTTTGGCTCTGTAAAAATTAAAAACACTCGATACACACTTGGAACGATGCTTTTAGTAGATTTGATTTGTGTTATTACTGCGATTTTTGTGGCTAGTTGGTTTTTTGTAAAATAGTAATATGTACGATTTCTTCCATCTAGTTTGTCATTTTGTTGATAATGTCTTGATTTGAATAATTAATTTAGGAACAAAATCATTTGATGAAGTTATTCAAAAAGATAATTTTTGGATAGGCTTTGTATTTCTTGTTTTTGTTTTTTTGCACTTTATTCTACAACTTAATTTTCTTCAATCCACCAACTTTCCGTAACTTTACACTTCAAAAACATTTCAAAATGGACTTTATATATCAAGATCCGTATCCGATATTAAAAGACGATACACAATACAAGAAACTTACTTCTGACTTCGTAAAAGTTGAGCAATTTGGCGATAGAGAAATTCTAACTGTTGATCCAAAAGCATTAGAATTAATGGCACAAGAAGCCATGAACGACGTTTCATTTATGTTACGAACAGCACATTTACAAAAGCTAAATAACATTTTAACCGATCCAGAAGCGACCGATAATGATCGGTTTGTAGCTTATAATTTATTACAAAATGCATCTGTAGCCGTTGAAGGTCAGTTGCCATCTTGTCAAGATACAGGAACTGCAATTGTAATGGCAAAGAAAGGCGAAAGTGTTTTTACAGGAGTTGATGATGCCGAATGGTTGTCGAAAGGAATTTTCAATACGTTTCAAAATAAGAATCTTCGTTACTCACAAATTGTACCGATTTCGATGTTTGAAGAGAAAAATTCAGGTTCGAATTTGCCAGCTCAAATTGATATTTATGCTAAAAAAGGAGCTTCTTATGAGTTTTTATTTTTAACAAAAGGTGGCGGTTCTGCGAACAAAACATTCTTATATCAAAAAACAAAATCGTTGTTGAATGACAAATCAATGGAAGAATTTGTTCGCGATAAAATTAAAGATTTAGGAACTTCTGCTTGTCCGCCCTACCATTTAGCTTTGGTAATTGGCGGAACTTCTGCTGAAGCTAATTTATCGGCGGTAAAAAAAGCATCGGCAGGATATTTTGACCATCTTCCAACAACAGGAAATATGTCTGGTCAAGCATTTCGTGATTTAGAATGGGAGAAAAAAGTATTATTATATTGTCAAGAAAGCGCTATTGGAGCACAATTTGGAGGAAAATATTTTGCGCATGATGTTCGTGTCATTCGTTTGCCACGTCATGCTGCCTCTTGTCCTGTTGGATTAGGAGTTTCATGTTCTGCCGATAGAAATATCAAAGGAAAAATAACTAAAGACGGAGTTTTCTTAGAACAATTGGAAGTAAATCCACAGCAATTTTTACCTGCCGTTCCGCCACATTTGGAAGCAGCAGTTGATGTAGATTTAAATCGTCCAATGGCAGAAATTTTGGCTGAGTTATCTAAATATCCAATTAAAACCCGATTAAAATTAAACGGAACTTTAATTGTGGCTCGTGATATTGCTCATGCAAAAATTAAAGAAATGTTAGATGCAGGAAAACCAATGCCAGAGTATTTCAAAAACCATCCTGTGTATTACGCCGGACCAGCAAAAACTCCAGACGGAATGCCATCAGGAAGTTTCGGGCCAACAACTGCAGGACGAATGGATGTTTATGTAGAGGAATTTCAAAAAGCTGGTGGAAGTATGATTATGCTTGCCAAAGGAAATAGAACCAAAGAAGTGATGGAAGCGTGCAAGAAATATGGCGGATTCTATTTAGGCTCGATTGGTGGACCAGCAGCAATTTTAGCTCAAGATAATATTTTAAAAGTTGAAGTTGTAGATTTCGAAGAACTTGGAATGGAAGCTGTAAGAAAAATTACGGTAAAAGATTTTCCAGCGTTTATTATTACAGATGATAAAGGAAATGATTTCTTTGCTAATTTATAAAATTGAGGTTGTACTTTAAATGCAATTGTAAAAGAGAAAGCATTAAACAAAATGAATCTTCCGCCATACACTACTTTTCCAACTCTTAAAGATGAAAAAATTTCTTTAAGAGATGTTACTGAAACTGATATTGAAGCGCTTGTAGCAATTTCATTTTATAATGCTATTAAAGCCACATCGGTTAAGAATGCAGCAGAAATGCAAGCAAAAATTGATAAAGATTATGTTGATGGCAACTCTATTCATTGGTGTATTATAGACAAACAGACTAATAAAATTGTAGGAACTTGTGGCTATTATAGAGGACTCGATAAAGCAGAAGGTGAACTTGGCTGTATTTTATTGCCTCAATATAGAGGAAAAGGTTACATGAGTTGTGCGATGTTACTAGCAATCGAATTTGGACTAAACACTATTGGACTAAAACGCATTTTAGCAATTACAAACCAGAAAAATGACAAAGCAATTAAACTTCTTGAGCGACTTAACTTTATAAAAAAAGCTGCTTTAGAAGATAATGAAATTGAATATGAATTGAGAACCAATAATACTGCAATTACCACATAATATAATAAATGATATTTTTGGTTTTGGTCTTTTTGTTACTAAACTAACATCTTAAACCAGAAAATCATTTTATACAATAAAACCACAAACAAAAAACTATGCCTTTTAAAGAAACATTTTCTGAATTTTACACAAAAGTTAAAATTAGTCTAGAGGAAGGAACTTTTGCTAAATTGACTCTGGCTAAAACTATCGGAAATACTGAATTGATGAATATTTACGTTCGTCCAATAAAGGATGAGGATGTATTAAAATTGGAATTAAAATTTAAATTTCAGCAAGAAGAATTATTTGAAATTCATACGATAGAAAATGCTTTTCCAAGATTATTAGAGTTTATAAATAATCCTTTCTTAAGTGCAATTTTGTTTACTACCGAATTTGATTTGACTTATAAATTGAATAAAAAACGAGCTATAAGTATTGTCGAGCAATTTCCTAGTTTTACTCACGCATCACCTGTGATTATTGAATATTTGCAAAGTAAGAAATAATATAATTGTCATTACAACGAAGGAAAAATAACACAATTTGAATAACTTGGTGATATTCCTCTTTCGTTGGAATGATAAAAACTAATCAATAACCATTTCTGGAATTTCACCTTCAATAATTAATGTTGCTTCGGTTGATGCAATGATGTGATCTACAGAAACTCCCGGCGCACGTTCTAATAATTTAAAACCTTGTGGTGTGATTTCTAAGACAGCTAATTCTGTAACTACTTTTTTTACACATCCTACGCCTGTTAATGGTAGGCTACATGTTTTAAGAATTTTACTTTCGCCAGCTTTGTTAACGTGCATCATTGCTACAATAATATTTTCGGCAGAAGCTACTAAATCCATTGCGCCGCCCATTCCTTTTACCATTTTTCCTGGAATTTTCCAGTTGGCGATGTCTCCGTTTTGAGAAACTTCCATTGCGCCTAGAATGGTTAAATCTACTTTTTGAGAGCGAATCATTCCGAAACTGAAGGCAGAATCAAAGAAACTTGCTCCAGGTAAAGTGGTTATGGTTTGTTTTCCTGCATTGATTATATCAGCATCTTCTTCGCCTTCAAATGGAAATGGTCCCATTCCGAGTACACCATTTTCGCTTTGAAATTCGACTGAAATATCGGTGCGAACATAATTGGCAACCAAAGTTGGAATACCAATTCCTAAGTTTACATAATAGCCATCTTTTACTTCTTTAGCTATTCGTTTTGCTATATCGTTTTTGTCTAATGCCATTGCTATTCTCTTTTGCGAGTGGTACGTTGCTCAATTCTTTTTTCAAATTTTTCACCTTGGAAGATCCTTTGAATCATAATTCCAGGAATATGAATTTCGTTAGGATTTAAGCTTCCTGCTGGCAGCAATTCTTCAACTTCGGCGATGTTTATTTTTGCAGCGCCAGCCATAACAGCATTAAAATTTCTTGCGGTTCCTTTAAAAATTAGGTTTCCAGCTTCGTCACCTTTCCATGCTTTTACTATAGAAAAATCAGCTTTATATGCTAACTCCATGATGTGCATTTTTCCGTTGAATTCGCGTGTTTCTTTGCCAATTGCTACTTCAGTTCCAAATCCTGCTGGTGTGAAGAATGCTGGAATTCCTGCTTGCGCTGCACGACATTTTTCGGCTAAAGTTCCTTGTGGTGTAAGTTCAACATCAAGTTCTTCTGAAAGCATTTGACGTTCAAATTCAGCGTTTTCTCCAACGTAGGAAGAAATCATTTTTTTGATTTGCTTTTTTTGAAGTAATAAACCCAATCCAAAATCATCTACGCCAGCATTATTGGAAATGCACGTTAAATTGGTTGTTTCCTTTTTTACTAATTCGGCAATTGAGTTTTCTGGAATACCGCAAAGTCCAAAACCACCTAACATTATAGTCATGTTATCTTCAATTCCTTGAAGTGCGTGTTGAACTGATTTTACTTTTTTATTAATCATAATCTTAGCTAAGAATTTTACTGATTTTCTATAACTTATATTTTGTTTCCAAGCCGTTCTGTTATTTTAGCCCTGATAGGAACGGCATCCTTTCTTGTCTTGAACTTGTTTCAGGATCTTGAAACAAGTTCAAGACAAGAAAGATATAGTGTAGAGCAGGATTAGCTTCTAGAAACTACAATCCAAATTCTTCTGGATTTTGTTCTTCTACATCTGTTGAGTCATGTACTACGCGTTTTGGTGGAGTGTAACAATCTACTTTTATGGCGAAGTTTTCGGGTTTTTCAAATTCTTCTTTAGAGATTTGAAGGTCTTTATCTTCATAACATTTTTTCATAAAATATCCCCAAATTGGTAGTGCGGCTGTTGCTCCTTGACCATAAGTAATGCTTTTAAAACGAGCCGAACGATCTTCGCATCCTACCCAAATACCAGTTACAAGATTGGGAACCATACCGATAAACCAACCATCGGATTGATTTTGGGTTGTTCCTGTTTTTCCTGCAATTGGGTTTTTGAACATGTATGGATATCCTGTCCAACGGTTATCGCCACTTCCGCCACCTTCTGTTCTTAGTCTTTCTCCAGAACCGCCTTCGGTTACTCCTTCTAATAATTTTATTACTGCAAAAGCTACGTCTTTGTTTAAAACATCGTGAGATTCTGGAACTGGTTCATAGATTACTGCTCCGTTTTTATCTTCAATTTTTGAAATAAATTGGGGTTTTATGTAAACACCTTGGTTGGCAAATGTGCTGTAAGCGGCAACCATATCTTGAACGGTAATATCAACGGCGCCAAGTGCAATGGATGGTTGGACAGGAATTTCGGAAGTTACGCCAAGTTTATGTGTAAGTTCTACAACGGCTTCTGGACCAGTTTTGTCAATTAATTTGGCAGAAATTGTATTGATGGAATTGGCTAATGCTTTTTTCAAAGTTACCATTCCGCGGTATTTTTGATCAGAATTTCTTGGTTCCCAATCTTCGGTTACGTGATGGCGACCTTTTCTAATTATAAACGGACCATCAATTATGGTATCGCAAGGCGACATTCCTAATTGGTCTATTGCTGTGGCATAAACAAAAGGTTTGAAGGTTGAACCTACTTGTCGTGCGCCTTGACCTACGTGATCGTATTGGAAATATTTATAATTGATTCCGCCAACCCAAGCTTTTACTTGACCCGTTTGAGGTTCCATTGACATTAAACCAGCTTGAAGAAAATGTTTGTAATAGCGGATTGAATCCATTGGTGTCATTGTAGTATCGCGCTCGCCATTCCATGTAAAAATGGTCATTTTGGTTTTTACTTTGAATGATGCAATAATTTCTTCATCGGTTTTATCATCGGCTTTTAAAATTCTCCATCGTTCGGAGTTTTTCATAGCTTGTTTAAAGATTTTATCTGTTTCGGCTTCGGTAATGTTTACAAAAGGCGCAGTTTTATTGCCTTTTTGCTGAATCCAGAATTCTTCTTGTAGGTTTTTTATATGTGCCAAAACAGCTTCTTCGGCATGTTCTTGAATTTTAGAGTCAATAGTTGTATAGATTTTTAATCCGTCACCATAAATATCATATTCTTCACCATTAGGTTTTTTATTTTCTTTCACCCAATTTTTCATGTAATCGCGAAGGTATTCTCTAAAGTAAGTTGCAGTTCCATCAAGATGACTTTCGGGATGAAAGTTCAAGACGATTGGTTTTTTCTCTAGCATTTTTTTGGCCGATTCTTCAAGATGGTTGTTTCTAACCAATTGACCAAGAACGATGTTTCTTCTTTTAATAGCTTTTTCTGGACGACGAACCGGATTGAATAATGAAGGATTGGTTAACATTCCTACTAAAAGAGCACTTTCTTCTACATTCAAATCGCGTGGTTCTTTGTTGAAATATACTTTAGCAGCAGAGCGAATTCCTACTGCACCATTTACAAAATCTACTTGATTGAAGTATAATGCAATGATTTCATTTTTTGTATATTGTCTTTCAAGACGTACTGCAATAATCCATTCTTTTGCTTTTTGAATCATTCTAAAAGGAAGAAATTTAGAACCTTCACCGTGAAATAATAATTTGGCTAATTGTTGAGTAATGGTACTTGCTCCACCATTAGAACCAAGTCTTACAGCAGCACCAATAGTTCTTTTACCATCAATTCCTGAATGTTCATAAAAACGTTCATCTTCAGTTGACACTAATGCATCTACTAGTGATTTCGGCAAATCTTTATATTTTATTGCGGTTCTATTTTCATTGTAAAATTTACCTAAAACAACGCCATCCGATGATATTATTTCTGTAGCTAAATTAGATTCTGGATTTTCTAAATCTTCAAATGAAGGCATTGCACCAAAAAGTCCCCATGATGCAAATAGAAAAAACAATAAAAAACCACCAAGTCCATAAAAAAACACTTTCCAAAATTTCTTAGAATAATATTTTATATCTTTTACTTGAGCTTTATTTGAAGTACTATTTTTTTGAGCCATAATTTTTTAGTCTAAAGTTTCTACTCTAAAACCTATTTCTGTAATTCCTTTTAAATTTTCCATTCCGGCAACTTTCCCAGTTTGACGAACTGCTTGCTGAATGTGAACTTTGTATTCGCCTTTCATAGTAAACTCTTTTTCTTTATAAAAAAGCTTACTTTCTTTAATATCTGAAAACCCATCGCCCATTAACGTTCCGTCTGGATTTGCCATCTTATACTCTAAAGTATCTACAATTACTTTTTTGTTTGGTTGTTCTAAAGAGACAATTAGAAACAAATTATCAAAAGGATAATCGTTGTTGTCTCTAACATTTACATATAAATTGTACTTTTTTGTAGCATCTAGTTTTGGCAACTTAAAGTTTATGATACTGTCGCGATGCCAAGAATTTCCTACGGTTTTATATTCGTCAAAAACTCTTTTTTTATCACAAGAAATGATTGAAAGAGCAACTAAAATAAAGAGGATACTATTTTTTATCTTCATTTTTTTTAATAATTATAGGTCTTTTATTTTGAGGCTTTTGATTTGGATTCTGGTTAGGATTCTGATTTGGATTGGGTTTGGCATTTGGATTAGGCTTAGCGTTTGGATTTATTTTTGCACCAGTATTTTGGGCCTGATTCGGATTTGGATTCGAATTTTGTCCTTGAGTTGTAACTTTATTTTTGTTTTTATTATTGTTGTTGTTGTTTTTCTTCTTTTTAGGCTGATCGAAACGCGTTAAACTTTCTTGTCCCATAGCGTTATTGAAGTTTGCCTCTTGTTCAACTACAATTTCAATAGCAAAATCTTCTAGTGAAGAAACTCGTTTTTTCTCTTTATTTTGTGCAACTATTTCCCTTACTTGTTCAATTTTTAACACATGCCAATTTGCAAAATTATCGGTATAGGCAAACCACATTAATCCTTTAAAAATATCTTGTTTTTGACAAATTGCATCTCCTTTTTCGGTATGTAATTTTGTTTCAAAATCTGGAAAATCTTTTAAAGCGTCCAGATAGGTATCCAATTCATAGTTTAAACAACATTTTAACTTACCACATTGTCCTGCTAATTTTTGAGGATTTAACGACAATTGTTGGTAACGTGCTGCCGATGTATTTACACTTCTAAAATCAGTTAGCCATGTAGAACAACACAATTCTCTTCCACAAGATCCAATTCCGCCAAGGCGAGCTGCTTCTTGACGAAAGCCCACTTGTTTCATTT
>NZ_JAYWFT010000024.1:0-6593 GCF_043778725.1 Flavobacterium sp.
ACAACTCGTTCTTTAAACGATAATCGTTTGTGTTTTTTTTCCATAATTCAACAAAGATAAAATTTATCATTTGTTGCGTTAGGTTTTTGAATTCTCCGAGTTCGGCTACAATGACTGCCAACGTTCCCGCGCTACACGCAGTTTGGGACTAAATTAAGCCCATTATTCGGGTTCGCCAAATCTTCCAAATACAAACCAATTTTTCCATTAAGCCAAATCCCCAAATTGCTTGTAGCGTGTGTTGGCAGTAGTACCTATCGGTTTCTATTTCAGATAAATTTCATTTTTTACATAAGTATTGTTCAGCCAAAAACAATGTTTAGTGTATTCATTTTGCTTTGTTAATTTGTCTTTTTTCGGCAGTTCAAAAGTGTCGGAAGAATCTTTTGCGTGAGGACGAACGTGAGAAACAGAACTAAATTTCTTGCTAGGAAAATTCGTGAAACGAATTTCCTTGCCATTTTTGTTAGTTTTTATTTCTTTTACAATTTCGCCTTTCGCAACAATTTCTTTTGTTTTTGTCCAAACTTTTTCGGCTTCTAATATGTCAAGATATGGCATATTCCAAAATTTAACTTTCTTCAAAACAAGTTTTTTGTTTTCGAATTGAAAGAATACAAAAAGGAATTTATGTTCTAAAACATCTTTGAAATCAGATTCTTCCCAATCTTCATTTACAATTTCTTCGTATTTAAAATTTGGAAATGAAATATCTTCTTTTGGTAAATCATTTTCTTTTAAACGGACTGTTTTTACAATAATTTCTGCTTTTTCAAATTCTTCAATTTCTTTATCAAGTTCAATTCCGAGAATTGCTTTTGTCAAATTTGCGTAAAAACTTTTAGCTTTTGTATTGATTTTGATTTTCAGAGTTTTTATAATTTCTTCTTCCGTTTTTCCATAAAACGGTTTAAATTTAGAAATTACAATTTCTTCAATAGTTTGTTTTTTAGCAACTTGAACGTTTGGAATTAACTTTCCATAAATTTCTTTGCTTTCATTTGCAATCGAGGCAATTATATGATTTACATAACCTTGCTTAAAAGAATAGGCTCTTTGTTTTGCTGGTATTTCTGAAAAAGGTTGTTTTCTAACCGACAAAGCATTTGCGCCTTTGGTGCAAGCACCAAGATAAAAAGTGTCGCCTTCCGAAAGTTCGTGTGCTTTTCCGTTTGCAATTTTTTCATTAATTGTCTGCCAATCTTTTTTGATTATTTCCAAGTCAGTTGATGGAAAACTCCATTCATCAACCAATTTTATTAAATAATCCAAAATGTCATAACCTGCATTATGAAGATAGAAAATCAAAAGAATGCTTGTATTCTTTTTGAAGAAATCACTATTTTCAAAATTCTGATTGACAACATTAACGTAGTTAATGATGTTTAAAACTAATCGCTCTTTTGAGCGAAATTCGTCATTTTTTAGTTGTTTTAATGGCGAAGATTTTAGTTCCATTCCAATTTGAGCAAAATCTGCTTCTGCCACAGAATTGGGTTCGTAACCAAAATAAAATTTCTCTAAAACTTGTCCAAAATTCCCTTTACCCGAATAAGAATACTCTAAATTTTTTGGGCGTTCCCCAAGGGTCGGGCTTTTCGTTCCAATCTTTTTTGGCAGAAAAAGCCAAAAAAGGATTTCCTCTGCAATCCCTAACGCATATCGATTAACCGACAAATTTATCTTTTTAATGATACATATTGTCGGTTGATCAAAACATACAATATGTATAGTTTTGCTTTTATGATAAATGAATTTCTATTAAACGAATTTGGAGATAGAATTAAGCAATTACGACTTCAAAAAAGCATAAGCCAAGAAAAATTATCCTTTTTGACTGGTTTCCACAGAACATATATTGGAATGATAGAAAGAGGAGAGAGAAATATTTCACTTTCAAATATGGCTGTGTTTGCTAAAGTTTTTGAGGTAAATATTTCTGAACTATTAGATTTAAAAACTATAAATCCAAATCATAATTACAAGAATTATGAAATAAAATCTGAAAAATAATGTCAAGAAAACACTCGTTTGTATTGACTTTGAAAAACAATGTCACAGAAAAAGAAGGCGTAAATTATATTTTTGAAAATTTCACAGGCTTTTTTAAAATTGATTTAGAGATTAAAAAACAATTACTTGATTTATTAAAGATTGAACGCAGATTTTTACAATCATTTGACTTAATTTACATTCCCGATATGGTTGGTAAAGAAATTAATTCGGACATTTTGGAAACATATCTTGAGGATATTATTTTAGTAGAGTTAAAAACTACAAAAAAATATTTACCTGAAAACCCAAAAGGTTTCTTTTTTGGTGCTACTGAAAATGAATTTAATTTTGGAAAACTTTTAGGTAATAGATTTCGTTTTTGCTTTGTTAGTATGAATGAAAAAGGCTCATCCTTTGCATTACTAACAATTGAAGAACTTGAAGCAATAATTAAAAACAAAAGAATACAATATCAAATTAATTTATAAATTCTTCAATATTAAATTTACCATTACTAAATTCTTTAATTAATTCTACTTCAGTATAGCAATATTGTTTAATAAATTCAATTTTTTGATTGATATCAAAGTAGTAAAATTTATCATTCTTAAAGTAAATCAACCAAGTTGAAGTTATTATTCCATTTTGTTTTTTGATTTGTAAACCTTCTGAATTACCTTTTTTTAGATTGTCAATTATTACTTGAATGTTCATGTTTATTGCGGTTTTGCGTTAGGGATTGAAGAGGAAATCCTTTTGTTTTTTTCTTTAAAAAACAAAAGATTGGAACGGAAAGCCCGACCCTTGGGGAACGCCCAAATTATATTTATTACTTTCAAATTTTGTGTGATTATCTGGAAACATATTTAATCTCTCCAATTCAACTGGCGATAATCTACGGTAACCTTTTTCAACTTTTATAACGTGTTTAAATCTAGATGCGGATTTTCCACCTTCGCCTGTTATTATAGTTCTCGATGGTTTGTCTAATGAGTCTGGAAAAATCATTCCACCTTCACTATAATTGTACTCAAAACCTTGTGCGTTTTTACGCATTTCTTTTTTAGCACCTTTCAGATAAAACCATTTGTCTAATTCTTCTTCTTTTATGTAGAATTCCTCGGTTACTTCCCCGTTTTGAATGATGTCTTTTAGGATTGTAAATTTGTCTTCGTAACTTGGTTTTGTTTTGATTGTAGTCACAATTCCGTCAATCATAATTCCTGTATTTTCAAACATTCCTTTTTTGCCGTTCTTGTTGAAATTTTCAGAAATTTCAACAATATCTCCTTTTAGTTTGAATTCGTTTGGAAACAAAATATCATCAGATTGAACTGGAAAAGCGTTTGCTAAAGTTCCATCTTTTAGAATCCAATCTTTTGAAGTTGTTTCTTTTATTTCGTTATAAATTGTTGAATCTTTTAAATAAGCCAAAATAAAAATTCTTTTTCTTCGCTGTGGCATTCCATATTCTGATGCGTTTACAACTCGCCATTCAACAGCATAACCTAAATCGTTTAGACTTTTTAGAATTATTGCAAAATCTCGTCCACGTTGTCCTGATGGTGAAATCAAAAGTCTATCCACGTTTTCGAGAAACAAATATTTTGTTTTGTTTTCTTTTTCGCTCAAAATTTTGTGGATTGACCACCACAAAACACCTTTTTTTCCAATTAATCCTTTTGAATTTTTTAGCGTTGTTGCAACTGAATAATCTTGGCAAGGAAAACCGCCAACTAATAAATCGTGATCAGGAATTTCAGTAACTTCTACCGTTGAAATGTCTTGATTACAATGACTTTTATTGTCCCAACGAGTTTCATAAACCATTGATGCGTGTTGCACTTTGGTTGACGGTTCCCACTGATTACTCCAAACGACTTCGTATGGACTTTCAAAATTTTCTTTGTAATTTGATGATGCGGATTTGTTATTCCATCCTTCTAAACCAAGTCTAAAACCTCCAACACCTGCAAACAATTCTACTACTTTTATTTTATTTTCCATTGTGAATAGTTTTTAGGTATAATGCTTTTTCTTCGGCTACTTTTAGGACTTCTCCAATATTTTCTTCATAGAGAATTGTATTTGCGATTTGATCGCTTAACCAACTTGTGATTAATTTATTTTTGTCTAAATCGTAAAATTCAGCAAATTTTTCAACTTGTTCTTTTGTTGGTTTTCTTTCTCCACGCTCAAATTTGCTTATAATCGCTTGATCAATTTCGAGTGCAGAAGCAACTTGTCTTAATAAAAGACCTTTGCTTTCTCTTTCAGTTTTTATAATATCTCCAAATGTCTCCATAAGACAAAATTTGTTTTGACAAAAATAGTCAAATTAGTTTTAGAAACAATTTTTCAAGGATTTATTTTTCAGATTTCTCGTTTTCTGCAGATTTTTGGGGGTATTACTGCCAACGTTTCGCGGCTTCATGAAGTGGCGATGAACCAAGACCAAGCCTTCACAAATATAGAAAAAACTTTTAATTAATTACCTTTCCAATTTCTGATAAATCCCGAGCCTCGCCATTTCTTGAAACCGCTGTTAGGCGATGTTTTTTTTACAAGTCATAAGGAAGATTTTCTGGTCTCTTTTCAGCAGTAACTTTAAATTTAGGAAATATTTTAATATCTTTAATGAAATTATCATCATAGGAAAGCGCAAACTTTCTTTCAGAAAGTAAAACTAGAGGTATATGTTCTCTATCTTCATTATTACTTAGTAGTTTTTTTTCAATCGATTTTGTGTAATGAATTTGCTTAAAATCCTTAATTTTTTGATTTGTAACATTGATTAATCGACCTTCAGAAAGTAGTTTATTTATTATAATTGGTATAGATGTATCGCTAAATGCTCCAATTGAAGAACGTAAATATTCTCCAAGTAGTTTCTTTGAAACTACGAGATGAGCAAAATCATCTTTTTTTGAATTATCTTTTATTTCGTAATTTAACAACCATTTTGTTAGTTTGATATATTCCTTATCTTGAGGATTTGTAAATTTACTTGCTATATTATTATCTATAAAAATATCTTTTTTCATACTTATTCAGATGCGTTAATTGCAATTTCCATAACATCCATCATATATGTTTTGAAAAAATTTTCTGGAGCATTTAATATTTGTCCGGATTTATTAAATATTATTTTGTGCAAAATATTTTTTTCACCTTTGTTGTCTACAAAAATTATTTTGACATCATCTTGACTGATTTCTCCTTTGACAATTGACAATCTAATTTTGTTTAAAAGATATTCACTATGTGTTTCAACTACATATTTTTTGGAATTTAGTTTAATTTGATTAGTTAAATAATCTCCAAAAGATGATTGAATGCTTGGATGCAAGTGTATTTCAGGCTGTGCTATAAATAAAGTAGATCCTTTTGGTAGCTGTAAATCTGCTACAATTATTGGCAAAAATTGTGAAATCCCAAAACCAACATCATAAAGTGAAGTAAATACTCCATCTTTTTTAGTTTTAACTAACAAATCATATTTACCTCCATCAGTTCGTTTAGGCTTAATTTCTTCAAGTAAATTTAAATCTTGAAGTATAGTTATTAATTCTTTAAACTTTTTAGGAGTTTTATTTTCCCAGTACATTATTTGGTCTAAATATCCATTCCCATCATTATCAACTTTCAATTCTGCTTTTGAGGTTTCCAAATATCCTCTATCTGGATGAAGTCTAAATGAGCTAATAAAATTTATATTTTTATCATAATTATTGAAAGTTTTAGCTACAATTTCGAAAATTTGTTGAAGTTTTACATTGCCTTTTTTTAATAAAATGTTTTTACCAAACAAACTTTCTTCAATTTCAAGACCTTTAAAATCTTGCGGTTTTGTCATTTCCTCTAAAATTGAACCAAAATCTTTTTCTTGTTCAATTTTTTTGTTTGGATTAGGCTTATTTTCCCCAATTAAACCAGTTATATTTGTAATAAATTTTTTATAATTGTCTGCGGAAAATATTTTGTATTGAGGGTCTTTTGTAGGGTCATATTTTAAGTCTACAATATATTTTTTTGATTTGTAAGTTATTGATAAATCAAAATATTCCGATTTAGCTTTTAGTTCGTATAACTTTGGAAGATTATTTACAATATCTTCTTTCCAAATTGTATTTATTTCTTGAATTGAACCATTTTTAAAGGTAAAACCAAGTTTAATTTCACCCTTCTTATCGTGATTATAAACTATTTCTCTAAAATCACCCATATTGACAAACTTGCCATTTGTTGAAAACTGAAAAGGGAATTCTCCAGATTGAATTGAACCAAGTATACTATATATTATTGAACTTTTTCCGCTACTGTTTGCTCCAGTTAACAAAGTTATTTTTCCTAACTCAATTTCAGTTTGAGATTGGAAACATTTGAAATTTTCTATTTTAATTTTTTCTAAATCCATAGCTACAAAGTTAATATTTTTTTATTAAAATAAGTGTTTTTTGGATTTAATGATTTTTCCTGTTTTTTGGGCAAAATATCGCCTAACGTCAGACTGTGAAAAAACTTCACCATCCAACAAACAAATATACCGAAATTGTTGTAAGAAAAATAGAGATTTCTTATTTTTAAACATGAAACAC
>NZ_JAYWFT010000025.1:0-2552 GCF_043778725.1 Flavobacterium sp.
TCGCTTCAGACAAGTGGTATATCAACATAGGAAGAACCAACGCCGAAGGTACTGACCGTATAGTACTTGGTATCAATGCACATGGCTTCGGCTACCTCAGTGCGTCTGCTTACCTCAATATTGGTACAGGAATAAAACCTATGCCGCCATTGCCCGCTTATGCGCAAAAATTGGTTGGGAATAGTGTGAAAATAAACGATGAAAGTACACGCGCCTCTGGTAATGGCTTTGCTTTTGGAGCTGACATCAAGTTTCAATTCGGCACCAAACAAGATGCATTTATTTACGGATTGGTAAGTGTTGATTTAGGTTTCGATGTCATGATGCAAGATTACGGCAAAGCAAAATGTAAAAATACAGGAAAACAAATAGGGCTTAATGGCTGGTATGCTTCGGGGCAAATGTACACACAAATCAAAGGCGATATTGGTGTTAAAGTTAAAAATAAAAAATTCCCTATACTCAGCGTAGGTGTTGAGGCGGCTTTGCAAGAAAAAGGGCCTAATCCTTTTTGGGCAAGTGGTGGCTTGGCAGTCAATTACAACCTTTTGTTTGGTTTAGTCAAAGGTTCTTCTCAATTTAAAATTGAAATTGGAGAACAATGTGAATTGGAAGCTGACCCTACTACCAATGGCAGCAGCAGTAATGTATATTCATTTGAGTTTGAAGGTTATTCTAGTGGCACAAAAGTGATAGATGGACTAAAAGAATTTTACAATAAAGCGGCACTCAAAATAGATCAAAACTGCGATAGTGAATATTCGTATACAACAGACAAAACCGATTGTAAAGCAACAAAAAAAGATTTACCACAAGTGCCACAGTTCAATACACCGACACCGACAAGCACTACTTTCAATTTTAATTATTACCTCCCTAGTGGAGTTTTGACTTCAAAAGTGGAGAAAAAAGTAAACCATTAAGAAAATACAAATACAGTTTTTCAAGGTGGCAAAGCCTTCCTTTGTCACCTCATTTAAAAAAATTAAAACACTTTAAAAATATGAAAAAAGCAATCTTATTTTTATACATCTTTTGTGCTTTTTTACAATTTTCAATAGCACAAACTAGCCCGCTAGATAGTAGCCTTGTTCATCCGTTGCGTGAGTTGGGTGTAGCGCGTGGCGCAGCAGGTGGTGGAGCTCTTAAATCATTTGAACATACAGGCATCGAAAACAAATTTCTAGCAGAATTAGATAAATCTGCAATTGATATTAAAGCAGTAGCTACCAAATCCAATATAGCTAACTTCAAAGTTTTTGATTATGGTTCATATCCTCTGCTCAAACAAATGGGTAAAATCAAAATGGATTCCGTTCTATTTGAAGCAATGGAAGTAGAAGTCAAAAAAACTACTCAATATTATTTGTTGGTCGGCAAGCATATTGATGTAAAAACGGGCAAAGTTGAATTTAAAGTAAAACTTGTTTTACCTACTACGACGGGTACAGGTAATAAATCCAGCAATGAAACAACAGCCATTGTTAATGATGCTACCAAAAACACTCCTTGTAATGGTTTAAATTATTTAACAACGTCAGACCTCAAATTTTTAAATAGAGAACTAGCAGCGTTATATCAAAAAAACAACTTAGACAAAGCAACATCTGCACAATACGCCAATGAAGTATTCAGTAAATCTTTAAAAGAAACAGTAGAAATTACCCAAGAAATATCTGAAAGATGCTTCTCTTGGTCAAATTATTACCTAATGCCTTCTGGTGGAGTAATTAGAATTAATTGCAATCACCCCATAGTTATAGCAGCTTACAGTAGGGTACTATACGGATGGGTTGCAGAAGAAGGTAATGAATATGTTGAGTATCAAGCCGATATTGATAATAAAAACAAAAAATTTCGTGGCTATAAACGATATGCAAGAAATACTGATGGCTCATTAACAGATACAAAAGAATATTTCGTAGAAGACCCTGTTTCTGCGGGAGCATATACGCCAACAGGTTCATATCCTATTTTATTTGTAGAGCTTAAAGGTAAATGTACTGTCAATGTTTACAGCAAATCTAAAAACTTTCCTCAAAGGACTGAGTTGCTTACCCTAAATGCTGTCAATTGGAATCTCATGAGTGATGCTGACATAACGGCTCTTAATGCACTTACTTTTACAACAGACGAAACAAAAGCAATAAATATAGGAATAAATTGCCAAAATTTAAATATTTATGGGCAGATGATATTTCAAAACTTAGCCCAAAGATTTATCAATAAATCTGACGAAGAACTAGAGTCTTACGCAATTAATTTAGCCCAAAATATTAGTACTGACATAGATGCTGACAATGATTTTTTTTCTGATGGAAAATTCATAGATGCTAATATTGGAGGAGATACATACTCTCTTTTCAACCTTTATTTTTTTGACAATAAGCAGCTGTTAACAAAAGAATTACTAAAAGAGGCATATTTTAAATCTCTTGCCTATAAATATGAAAAAACAGTGTTAATAAAATATTTTGATGAAGGAAAGTATGATGAAATCATAAAAGAAACGGAAAAATATTACACTTGTAATTTACCAGGTAACAGCAGTA
>NZ_JAYWFT010000026.1:0-6574 GCF_043778725.1 Flavobacterium sp.
TTCTACCATCACCAACTCCAATATTACAAATTACCGAGCCCGAAATTATTAAAACTAATGACGATGCTTTTGTAATTGAAAAAGCTCCTGAAGAAGATACCGTTGAAGAAAATTTAGCCTCGCGATTGGTTGCCGATTTTGGATTGTTTGACCCAACTTTAGAATTGTCAAATTACAAATTTCCAACAATTGATTTATTAAAAGAATATGCATCTGCCGGAATTACAATCAATCAAGCCGAGCTTGAGGAAAATAAAAATAATATTGTAGAAACGCTTCGTAATTACAAAATTGAAATTGCACAAATTAAAGCTACAGTTGGACCGTCGGTAACTTTATATGAAATTGTTCCCGAAGCCGGAATTAGAATTTCAAAAATTAAAAGTCTAGAAGACGATATTGCGTTGTCATTATCGGCATTAGGAATTCGTATCATTGCTCCTATTCCTGGAAAAGGAACTATTGGTATTGAAGTGCCAAACAAAAATCCAACCATGGTTCCGATGAAAACGGTTATTGCTTCTGCAAAATTTCAAGAAGCCGAAATGGAACTTCCTATTGCCTTAGGAAAAACAATTTCCAACGAAACTTTTGTATTTGACCTTGCCAAAATGCCTCACTTACTAATGGCTGGTGCAACAGGACAAGGAAAATCAGTTGGATTGAATGCAGTTCTTACATCTTTATTGTATAAAAAACATCCAGCCGAAGTAAAATTTGTTTTAGTCGATCCGAAAAAAGTTGAATTGACACTTTTTAATAAAATAGAAAGACATTATTTGGCAAAACTTCCCGATTCTGAAGATGCAATTATTACTGATAATAGTAAAGTTATTAATACCTTAAACTCGCTTTGTATAGAAATGGACAACCGTTATTCTTTGTTAAAAGATGCAATGGTCAGAAATATTAAAGAATATAATGAAAAATTCAAGGCTCGAAAATTAAATCCCGAACACGGTCACCAATTTCTACCTTATATAGTATTAGTTGTAGATGAGTTTGCCGATTTAATAATGACAGCCGGAAAAGAAGTTGAAATACCAATTGCTCGTTTGGCTCAATTGGCACGTGCCATAGGAATTCACTTAATTATTGCTACACAAAGACCTTCTGTAAATGTTATTACTGGTATGATAAAGGCAAATTTTCCTGCTCGAATTGCATTTAGAGTAACGTCTAAAATTGATTCGAGAACAATTTTAGATTCTGGTGGTGCCGATCAACTTATAGGACGAGGTGATTTATTGTTTTCTAACGGAAATGATTTGGTTCGTGTACAATGTGCGTTTGTAGATACACCCGAAGTTGAAAAAATTGTAGATTATATTGGTTCTCAAAAAGCCTATCCTACTGCTTTCTTACTTCCCGAATATGTTGGTGATGAAAGTAATGTAAAATTAGACATTGATATATCAGAGAGAGACGTACTTTTTAAAGATGCATCCGAAATAATTGTAACAGCGCAACAAGGTTCGGCATCATTATTGCAAAGAAAATTAAAACTAGGCTACAACCGTGCAGGAAGATTGATAGATCAGTTAGAAGCAGCAGGAATTGTAGGACCATTCGAAGGTAGTAAAGCAAGGAGTGTTAATATTCCTGACTTAGTTGCTCTAGATCAATTTTTAAGTAATGAAAAAAACAATCAGTAAAATGAAAAAAATACTCTCAATTGTACTATTAGTTTGCATCGGATTCTCAAGTAATGCTCAAGATAAAAAAGCAAAAACACTTTTGGATGAAGTTACTGCTAAAATTAAAAGTTACGACAATATTGTTATTGACTTTAAATATACATTGAACAATGCAAAAGAAAACATCAATCAAGACAGTAAAGGAAATGTTACATTGCAAGGAAACAAATATGTGTTGAATTTTATGGGTGTGACCAAAATATTTGACGGAAAAAAAACATACACTATTGTTCCTGAAGATGAAGAAGTGACCATTTCTAGTGTTAATGATAAAGATGACAAAGCTATTACTCCGTCTAAAATGTTGACTTTTTTTAATAGTGGTTACAAATACTATTGGGACATACCGCAAAATGTAAACGGACGCAAAATTCAATTTATTAAGTTAATTCCAAACAATTCTAAAGACCAACGAAAAGAGGTACTTTTAGGAATAGATGTACAAACAAAAACCATTTACAATCTTATTGAAATAGGTAAAAATGGTACAAAAACAACTTTGACTGTTAATTCTTTCAAAACCAATCAGTCATTATCAAAAAATCAATTTACATTTGTGGCTAGTAAATATCCAAAATACTACATCAATAAATTAGATTAGCATTTGTGAAAATATTAGACAAGTATTTATTAAAAACCTTCTTGATTACATTTACTACGGTATTTGTAATCTTATTTTTTATATTTATATTACAAACAGTTTGGTTATTCATTTCAGAACTTGCAGGTAAAGATTTAGATTTTTTATTAGTTGTGAAATTTTTATTATTTTCAATGCCAAGAATCATTCCATTGGTTCTTCCACTTTCGGTGTTATTATCTTCCATCATGACTTTTGGAAGTTTAGCAGAAAACTACGAATTTGCAGCAATGAAATCTTCGGGTATTTCGTTTCAACGCTCTATGAGAAGTATTACTGTATTTATTGTACTACTTAGCATTGTTTCTTTTTTCTTTGCAAATAATGTAATTCCATATGCCGAATATAAATTTATAAATTTTAGAAGAAACATAGCCCAAGTAAAACCAGCGATGGCTATTGCTGAAGGACAATTTAGTGAAGTTGGAAATTATACTATTAAGGTTGAAAAAAAATCAGGTGAAAAAGGAAATTATTTAACCGGAGTTACAATTCACAAAAAACTTGATAATGGAGAAGGAAATACAACAGTAATCAAAGCCGAAAAAGGAGAACTTGTAAGCAGCGAATCATCCAATACACTTAAATTAGTTCTTACAAATGGAAATTATTATGAAGATATTATTCCAAAAAAATATGAAGAGCGAAATAAAATTCCATTTGCCAAAGGTTCATTTAAAAGAGATGTAATAAATATTGATTTATCAAAACTAAATCAATCTAACATGGAAAATGTTGATATCTCTAATACCAATACAATGCTGAATGTGAGCGAATTAAAATTCACATTAGACTCATTAAATAAAAATTACAAGAAAGATGTTAAATCATATACTGAGAATATTTATTTGAGAACTGGCATTGGAAACACATTTTACAATCCTATAAATAATGATAGTAGCAAAACAAAAGAAAGCAAGGAGAACAATTTCTTAAATAATTTAGACAGTCAGCGAAAAAATGAAATTTATAAAATTGCAGTGAATAATGTAGAAAACACTGGTTTTTCAATAGACAGTTCTAATTTTGAAATGGAAGGAAAATCAAAGAATATAAACAGTCATTGGATTGCATTGTACGACAAATTTATGATTGCATTTTCTTGTCTTTTAATGTTTTTTATTGGTGCTCCTCTTGGATCAATCATTAGAAAAGGAGGACTAGGTTTACCTATAGTATTTGCGGTAGCAATATTTATAATTTTTCATTTCATAAATACATTTGGAAAAAGAGTAGCTCAAGAAAATCAAATGCCTGCCTTTATGGGTGTTTGGATGTCATCGATGATTTTGACTCCATTGGCAATTTTACTAACTTACAGAGCAATAAATGACATTGGAGGAATGGTAAGTTTTGATGGTTTTTTAGCACCAATACAGAAACTTTTTAAGATAAAAAAACGAAAAATAAAACAAACGACTCCTCAAATTGCTTTTGAAAAATCTATAGAAACAATCCCTCGTAATGAAATTGAGCCATTGAATAAAGAAGAGTTTTCAGCAGATTCAATTTCATTAATGATAGAAAAATACCATTATTTTGCTAAAATTTCTATTTTTTTATATAGTATATCATTTTTGTTTTCAATGGTATTATTTTTTATAAATTCTGTCTTTTTTTTAATTCTATTGGTACTAATTTTACTACCACTACTCTATTTTATTTACAAATCGCAAAAGGAAATAAATAATTTAAGACACGCTACCAATTTAGAAATTGAACCAGGAATGGTAATTGCAATTTTAACAGGATTTCCTTTTTATTTTATTACCTACTTCTTGACTAAAAGTCATTTAAAACTAAAAAAATAACTACACACTTCATAACTACATAAAAATGTCGAATTCCATAAAATTAAATACCATTGAAGAAGCTATTGAAGACATCCGTCAAGGAAAAATAATCATAGTAGTCGATGACGAGGATCGAGAAAACGAAGGAGATTTTCTTGCTGCTGCCGAAAAAGTTACGCCAGAAATGATAAATTTTATGGCAACACATGGCCGAGGATTAATTTGTGCACCGCTTACCGAAAGTCGTTGTAAAGAATTAGAACTAAGAGCTATGGTTTCTAACAATACAGATCACATGGAAACCGCATTCACAGTTTCGGTTGATTTAAAAGGAAATGGAGTAACTACAGGAATATCTGCATCAGATAGAGCAAAAACAATTTTAGCATTAGTAGATAGTAAAACAAAATCTTATGAATTAGCTCGTCCTGGACATATTTTCCCACTGGTAGCCAAGCAAGGTGGTGTTTTACGAAGAACTGGTCATACAGAGGCTGCAATTGATTTTGCAAGACTTGCTGGATTCAAATCGGCTGGAGTTATTGTAGAAATAATGAATGAAGATGGAACAATGGCAAGATTACCAGAATTAGTTAAAGTTGCTAAAAGATTCGATTTAAAATTAGTTTCAATTGAGGATTTGGTTGCTTATAGAATGAAACATGATAGTTTAATTGTAAAAAAAGAAGATTTTGATATAGAAACAAGATTTGGAACATTCCGTCTTCGAGCATATGAGCAAACTACAAATAAACAAATTCACATTGCTTTAACAAAAGGAACATGGAGTTTGGGAGAATCTGTTTTAACTAGAATAAATTCATCACAAGTTAACAATGATTTATTGGGTACATTAACTAATAATGCCGATAAACAATTGGACGATATGTTTAAAATGATAAATGAGCAAGGAAAAGGTGCCGTTTTATTTATAAATCAAGACATGCAATCGGTAAACTTGTTAAGCAGGATATCGGAACTTAAATTATTACAATCAAAAGGTGAAATGAAAGCACCCAAAATTATTATTGACAGCAAAGATTTTGGAATTGGTGCCCAAATGCTTCATGATATAGATATTTCAAAAATTAGATTAATATCCAATACTCAACAATCAAAACGAGTAGGAATGATTGGTTATGGCTTAGAGATTATGGAATACGTGAATTATTAATTTTTTTTTAAATAAAAAAATAGTCATAACCCTAAGAAAATGAAACGATTACTTTTTAGAATAAAAATTAATCGTTTTTTTGTTTAAAATGTATTTGGAAAACAAAAAAAGGTTACTATATTTGCATCCGCATTACGGAAGTAATTGTGTCTTACTGGAGAAATGGCAGAGCGGTCGAATGCGGCAGTCTTGAAAACTGTTGACTGTAACAGGTCCGGGGGTTCGAATCCCTCTTTCTCCGCCAGTAGAAATACAAATTGAATTAAAACCCTTTAAATCGTATGATTTAAAGGGTTTTTTCTTTTACACTCCCTCCAAAATATTCATTAATGCGTGTACTGAAGGGGATAAAATCGGTTACCCTAAAACTCATGACTTTTGGGTAACCGATTTTTATCTCGGGCTAGTATACACAAGGCTTTTGAACATATTCATTAACATGTTCATTAAGTTGTTCAGTATATGAACATCTTGTGTTGTAGTCATTTTAGATTTAAATTTAATATGAACTAAAAGGTTACCGCGATGAAAACAAAAGTATCAATTCTCTTTTATGCAAAGAGAGCAAAAGCCAGCGTAAACGGTTCAGTACCGATCTACACAAGAATCACCATTAATGGCAAAAGAATTGAATTAAGCACAAACCGATTTGTCGACATTTCCAAATGGTCTACAGAAGCAGGTAAAATGAAAGGCAGTTCAGAAGAAGCCCGTTCAATAAATAGCCATCTTGATATGCTTAAAATCAAAATTATTGATGGGCAAATGGAATTAATACACAAAAACATTCCGGTTACTGCAGAAACTATCAAAAACAAAATCCTTGGTTTTGAAGAACGTAAACGAATGTTGGTTCCCATCTTCCAAGACCATAACAACAAAATCAAAGAATTGATAGGTAAAGAATATGCACCAGGAACATTGGAGCGCTACAAGACCTCGTTAAAACATACGATCGATTTTCTGGAATGGAAATACAAAATATCCGATATCGAGATTGATAAAATAAATCATGCTTTTATTACCGATTATGAATTCTACTTGCGCAGCGTTAGGAATTGCGCCAATAACACCGCGGTCAAGTACATCAAGAATTTTAGCAAAATCATAAAGATATGCTTGGCCAACAATTGGATTGACAGAAACCCTTTCAGCAACTATAAAGCCAAAATCAGAGAAGTGGAACGAGCGTATTTATCAGAGGAAGAGATTGAGAATATCATCAACAAAGATTTCAAAACAGATAGACTCTCATTAGTACGCGATATCT
>NZ_JAYWFT010000027.1:0-2512 GCF_043778725.1 Flavobacterium sp.
AAAAGTTATTCTAAAATTAAGCAGATTTTAAACGAAAAATGCTATTTTTGATACTAACTAAATAACTAACGATGTTGCGTTAGATACTTGAATCCGCCGTGCTAAAAGGACGACTCGCTTGAAGATACGATAGATTTCATTCAAGGAAACAGAAAAATTGGTAAAAAAATCACAGAAATGTGAAAACAAGTATTTTTTAACTGTCTTATTGCTACATAACTAAATTTTAGTCCATATTGTAGCGTGGGCGTCTTTAACATTATGAATAAAATTAAATTAATTTTTACCGGTATTATAGTATCAGTAATGTTTTTGTCTTGTAGTAATTACAACGATGAGAAAACCGAAGTGCAGCAACAGGCAATTTCTCCTGTTTTGAAGACTGCAAAAATGGTAAGTTTTGAAAAGGCTTTAAAAGATTTTTATGAATCAAAAGCGACAAACGAGTCTGGTGTATTGAATAAAAGAACTGCACAAACCAAACTTGAAGTTCAAAACGAAGCTATTACTTTACTCCAAGAATTAGGAACAAACCAAAACGTTATTGAAGAGAAAAAATCAATGTCTACAGATGGTTTAGTTTATTTTGCTTTAGAGGAATATTCAAAGAAATTATCGCAAATGTATAACCAAAACAAAAAAGTAAGATGAAAAAACTAATTTTAACACTTGCTTTAGTAACATTTGTTACTTGCTTTTCCCAAAAAAAGATTACAATTACTAATCTTACAAGCGCGGCCATGAAAATTTATGGAATTAGAACTAAACCAACAACAGGAACTTATCCTTATTGCTATGGGTATTCATTCGGTTTATATTCAGGGCAATCTTACAGTTTGGTAAATAATTTGAGCACGAGTAAATTTCCATTTTATTCTTCACCAACTTCACTTCCTCCGATTATTAGCAACCTTAATTGGAAACGAACAAATTCTGCAACTAGTTCATTAAATAATCAAACAGGTTTAAGTCTTTGGAATAGTACTATTGCAACTACTCAAAACTTTAGTTTTATAGACTTTAGTATAGGTATTATAAATGGGCTTCCGGGTAGTTTTGGTACATTTGCAATACCAACAGTTAATAGTACTACAATTCAAAATACCGCGGCTGGTTGGGAGATGTTATATGACTATTATCCGCCCACAGCTGTGAATCCAATTGCAGAATATGTTATAACATTCGTTGATCTTTAAATAAAAAACAAAATGAAAAAAATAATTTTAATTGCTTTGTTAGGTTGCGGGATGCAACTACAAGCACAAAAAACCTTTAAACTTTTTAATTTAACTGCTAACACAGTTACAATTGATAACTTAGTTACCAATACTGGTGTTGCAGGTGCTTACCCTCGATTTAATTCAAAACCAAATGGACCAGTAACTATTCCTCCTTTTGGAAGTTACACATTAACAACCGCCAATTTAACTCGTTTTCCGTTTTATTCGCCAACAAGTATGCCAACTATTAACTCATGGGAAAGAGCAACATCGGCTACAAGTAGCACCGTTATATCTAGTACCGTAGCCTTTCCACTGGGTAATGCGCAAGTTTTCTATTGGATACAATTAAGAATAGGTGGCAATACTAAACAAATTGGTACGGGTTCTGGTTATCAATCAACGCTAACCAGTAATGGTTGGACTGCAAGTTATGCTCCAAGCGGTACATTAACTGCACCTATATATACAGTTACCATTCAATAATTAATTTTAAAGACAGATGGCAAAAGCCATCTGTCTTTTTTAAAACTAAAATTCATGAAAAAAGCAATTCTTTTACTTCTAATCAGTTGTTCTGTTTCGGCACAAAATTTTAATTTTCAGCGGTCTTGGGGTACTTATTTTGGTGATGAACGTTTTTATCTTCAAGATTCTAAAGTAGATAAACAAGGCAATCTATATTTGGTTGGTTATTTTTTAAATGGCACTAGCATCTCTACTCCAGTATTTTCTACATCAAATTCATATCAATCTACTTTTGGAGGGGGAGCATCGGATGGGTTTATTGCAAAATTCAACAATCTTGGGCAGCTCACTTTGGCAACTTATTTTGGTGGCAGCGATACTGATATTGTTTCAGGTATAGATATTGATGCTTCCAACAACATCTATATAGTTGGTTCTACGAGTAGCACGACTAATATCGCTACTGCAAATGCCTATCAAACCGCAATTAACGGACTTTCCGATTTCTTCATTGCCCGTTTTACTCCTAATGGCATACTCAATTGGAGCTCTTATTATGGTGGGACTGAAGGAGAAGGTCTCGATTTAAATTGGATATCTGGTGGAATAAATGAAAATGATACAAAACTTTATGTTTCTCATGACAAGGCAAATAATTTTTATTTGTCGGGATATTCAGATAGCCCCAACATGGGCACTACAGGAACATTTCAACCCCAACAAGGTCAATCCAATCAAATTATTGCTAAATTTGATAATAATGGCACTAATATTTGGACAACTTATCACGGAAGCATCAACCCTTGCTATATTACCGCAATGAA
>NZ_JAYWFT010000028.1:0-16880 GCF_043778725.1 Flavobacterium sp.
TCGAGTTTTTATTCCTATTTCTGAATGAATACTAAATGCAAAATCTAAAGATGTGGCGCCTTTAGGCAATGATTTAATTTCTCCTTTGGGTGTAAAAACAAAGATTTCTTTGGCGTAAAGATTCATTTTAAAATCTTCTACAAAATCTACTGCATTGGTTTCAGAGTTTTCTAAAGCTTCTTTTAGTAAATTTAACCATACATCTAGTCCGTTTTCTTCGGTTGCGCCTTGTTTGTATTTATAATGTGCAGCATATCCTTTTTCGGCAATTTCATCCATTCGTTCACTTCGAACCTGAATTTCTACCCAACGTCCTTTTGGTCCCATAACGGTAATGTGCAAGGCTTCATATCCGGTAGATTTAGGCGAAGAAATCCAATCGCGCAAACGGCTTGGACTAGGACGATAATGATCGGTTACAATAGAATAAATTTTCCAAGCCAAAAACTTTTCATCGTGTTGGTTGGATTTGTAGATTATTCGTAACGCAAATTTGTCATAAACCTCATCAAAACTTACATTTTGGGCAAGCATTTTTCTACGAATAGAATAAATAGATTTAGGCCTACCTTTTATAATATAATCAACACTTTCTTCACTAAGTGATTTTTTAAGTACATCAGAAACAAGTTTTATATATTCGTCTTGTTCTTCTTTAGTTTCTTTTATCTTACTTACAATATCATTGTAAATAGCTGGTTCTGTATATTTTAATCCTAAATCTTCAAGTTTGGTTTTAATATTATACAACCCAAGTCTGTGGGCTAGTGGCGCATAAATGTATAATGTTTCTGATGCAATTTTAACTTGTTTGTAATCGGGCATTGAATCCATAGTTTGCATATTGTGCAATCTATCGGCAATTTTTATTAAAATTACACGAACATCATCGTTTAATGTCAATAGCATTTTACGAAAGTTTTCCGCTTGCATTGAAATGTTCATGTCTTTTTTAACCTGAGAAATTTTGGTTAAACCTTCAACCAATTGTGCAATTTTGGGATTGAACATTTTCTCTAAATCTTCAACAGTTATTGGTGTATCTTCAACAACATCATGAAGTAACGCTGCAGCAATTCCTGTGGCACCAAGTCCAATTTCTGAAGCTACAATTTTGGCAACACCAATGGGATGAAATATGTATGCTTCACCAGATTTTCTTCGTTGGTCTTTGTGGGCATCGACAGCTACATCAAATGCTTTACGTATTAGTTTTTTGTCTTCTGGTGTAAGTGTTTGATAACTAATGCGAAGCAATTCTTTATATTCGCGTGCAAGTGCTTTTTTTTCTTCTTCTAAATCGATCTCTGTCATAGCAAATTCTTCAATTAGCTAAAAATAGGAATAATTCTTCAAAGTGCAATAAAAAAACTCCAAATTCCTAAAAAAAATAATTAGAATTTGGAGTCTTTATTAAATTAATGAGACTGTTATTCTACCTTACTAAAATCTAAATCTTGAAAATCGTAACTAAAGTCTGTTAATGGTGAAATGGGTTTCATGGTAAAATGATTAGCAAATCCGTTAGCATCCAATTCGAAAAAAATATGTGCATCTGCATGAAAACTTCTATTATTCCATTTTACAACAAAGTTTTGATCTTGATAGAAAAGTAATGTTCCAGTTAGTCTTGGAGAACGTTTGGAAGTAAAATATAAAATTCCTTCTAGTTCATAAATAACAACTTCACCAAACCATTTATCTTCATAGTTACCAATATATTTTTTAGCATCAATTTTTAAATGTTGCTTTTTATTTTTTTCTACTTTTTCCCATACTTCATCAGTAATTTTATCTGCATTTTCTTCTTTTTGTTTTCGTTCTTCGCTTAATGAAATTACGTGGTCAGGAAAAGTTAATCCTAGATAACTGTCTTTAATAGTATTAGAAATTGCATTAAAAGCAGCTCCAGATTGTTGATTGGTTAAGACAATAATTCCTAATTGTAAATCTGGAAACATTATAGTTTGGGTTACTATTCCGTCTAATCCTCCTGTATGTGAAACTTGCAAATGTCCGTTTATATCGGTTAATTGCCAACCCAATCCATACGATTTAAAGTTGCAACTGTAGGGTTTCATTCCTTTAGTAGGTAAAATGGTTTGTGATGTCCACATATCTTTATGTACTTCTGTACTAAACAATTGAAATTGTTTTTGATCTCCATATTTTCCGTTTTGTAATTGAGCTATTACCCATTTACTAAGGTCGTTGGTACTACTATAAATTCCGGCTGCTGCGTCAAAAATTGGATTGGTATATCTTTTTATAACATCTAGTTTGCCATTAGTAGGAACGTGAGGTACAATTGAATTGGTAGTGTCTTTTAATCTTGTCCATGACGCTGCACTAGTGTTCATTTGTAAAGGTTTCATAATTCTTGTCTCTACATATTCACACCAAGACTTTCCAGAAACTCGTTCAATTACTTCGCCTGCAATTACATAAAGTAAATTGTCATAATCATATTGTGAGCGAAAAGCCGAAACTGGTTTTAAATATTGAATATTTTTTATAATATCTTTGGGAGTAAAGTTATGACCGTCGGGCCAAATCATTAAATCGCCTGCGCCAAGACCTAATCCGCTTCGATGAGTTAGTAAATCTCTAATCGTGAATTCATTTGTAACATATTCATTGTACATTTTAAATTCGGGAATGTATTTAATTACTTTATCATCCCATTTTATTTTTTTTTCATCTACCAACATCCCTAGAGCTGCTGTTGTAAAAGCTTTACTATTAGAAGCGATTCCAAATAATGTATTGCCATCAACTTTTTGTTGAGTATTGATATTGGTAACACCATAACCTTTAGAAAGCACAACTTTTCCGTCTTTAATTATGGCAACAGCTATACCAGGAACATTAAAGGATTTCATTGTTCTGTTTACAACATCATCAAGTTTAGATTCAGAAATTTGGGCAATAGAAAGCGTTGTACTAATTAAAGTAGTTGCAAAAAAAAGTAATTTTTTCATGTTTTTTTTAAGTTTAAATCAAAATCCTCGTTGTCTTTTTGCTTCAAATAATAAAATAGCTGAAGCCACAGAGACGTTCATAGAATCGATTTCACCTTGCATTGGAATAATGACGTTTTGACTAGCACTGTCACGCCAAGCTTGAGTTAAGCCTGTTGCTTCTGTACCAACGACTAATGCAGTTGGCGTAGTATAATCTTGTAAGTGGTAGAAGTTGGAGTTCTGTAATGTTGCACCAAAGATAGCAATATTTTTGGTATTCAAAAATTTAATTACATCTTCTGTAGTGCCAGTTGCAATTTGGTTTGTAAAAAGGCAACCTACGCTAGACCGAACAATATTTGGGTTGTATAAATCGGTTTTTGGATTTGCAATAATAACGGCATCAACATTGGCAGCATCACAAGTTCTTAGCATAGCACCAAGATTTCCTGGCTTTTCTATAGATTCCATTACTAAAATTAATGGATTATCTGGCAGTTTTAAATCTGATAATGCTAAAGATTTGGTTTTGGCTATGGCTAGAATTCCTTCGGTTGTATCACGATAGGCAAGTTTTTGATAAACTTCTTTGTTTATTTCAATTAGTTCTATTTGACTATTTGTGAGTTTATTTATTTCTATTTCAGAAATTAATTCGGGCAAGAATAAAATTGTTTCCAATTCATAATTCCCTTTTATGGCTAATTCAATTTCGCGTTTGCCTTCAATTAAGAAAGTACCAGATTGTTTTCGTGCTTTGGCTTTTTCTTGAAGTTGAACCAACGATTTTATAAATGGATTTTGTAAAGAAGTAATTTGTTTCAATGGAATAGCTTTTGTTTAAAGTCGCGAAGTTACTGAGATTTTCTTAATTGGTACTAAGAATTATTTTGTAAAATACAACCATCCAGTTATAGGTTTAGGAAAATTGTTGTCGTTTAAGTTAAGGATATAATAATATGTTCCTTTGGGTGAAATTGAATAATCTAGCAAAAATCCGTTGGTTACTTCTCCATTCCAATCTTGAGTTTGATTGTTTCCTGTCCATATATGTCTTCCCCAACGGTTAAAAATTTGTAATTGAAAATCAACAAAAATATCTCTCAAACCTTCAATAAAAAAGGCATCATTTAAGCCATCGTTATTTGCAGATACATAGTTGTAAATTATTGGAGGACAATTTTTTGTGATTAAAAAAAAGGAAGTTAT
Source organism: Flavobacterium sp. (assembly GCF_043778725.1). Lineage (GTDB taxonomy): Bacteria > Bacteroidota > Bacteroidia > Flavobacteriales > Flavobacteriaceae > Flavobacterium. Next base: position 4,173 of record NZ_JAYWFT010000028.1, read on the forward strand.
TGAACTGCAATGACTGTTTTCTAGTCTAATAAAAATTTCTTTGGGTGTTGTAAATGTGGTATAATTTGTTGTGTTTATTATAGGATTGTTTTCTGCTTGGGCATCTGTTATAGTATCATAAAAACTAACGGTATCCAACGGATTGGTTTTCACCAAATCATGGTAATCAGAAAAATCAAAAGTTCCTTTAGTTAATCCTTCATTACAAGAAATCTTTGGTTCAAGAGTAGTAAAAGACGGCTTCACCCAAAGCGAAATCATCTGTAAAAAGAAATTGTTAGTTTCTATAATTTCTACTACAATTCCGTGTCCTGTTCCATCATCATCTACAACTATTTTTATTTCAAAATCATTTGGAATCGTTGCAGGAATTGTCACTGTAATTTGTCCGTTTTCACTCCCATTTATAGCAATACTATTTATGGTTTGTGTTAGCGCAACAAGTTGTCCATTGGCATAAATTGCAATAGGAGTTCCAGCAGAAAGTGGATTGGTGCAATTTAAATTAGAAACATTATAATCTAAAGTAATTTCTCTAGAATCACAGTTTTCAATTACATTGTTTAGTGCTACAGAAGCATCTGGTAATTGACTGTTTAGTTTTGTTACAATAGTATTTATTAACACTACATCTTGTCCCGAAGTAAGTTGAATTTGTGCAGAGGTGTCACCAATACTAATATTATTTTGAATGTTATAAACGTCCAAGTCCATGTTGTACAATGTGCTACTTCCTGTAAAGCTATTAGTACCATTAAAAGCATTATTTGCAGGATTTAATGGCGGATTACTTAACGTAGTACCGTTTATTTTTAGAGTTTCATTAACAGCAAGCATATTGTCGCCTTCCCATGCAATGAAACCTATTTGGGCATTATTATTGTCTATTACATTAAGGCTGTTTAATGTAATATTTAATGCATTAGGAATACTTTGAAGACCATCATAAATGGTAACTTGATTTAATGGTAAGTTGTTGTCACGGTACACAATTAATATTGCCCAACCCGAAAAATTTGTTCTATTATTGCAATAACCGGGTTCATTAATTAATGTTTGTGATAGGTCTAAATTGGACAAAGTATAAATTCCATTTCCTGTAGTAATAACTTGATTTGTTATGTCTGCAAAGGCACTAAAATAGTTTAATCCAGAACTTACAGAGATATTTGTAAAAGTTCGTTGTGCTGTTATTGTAGTAGTATTTAAATTTACATTAAAATCTCCTAATCCAGATCCAGCCCAATATAAATAGGCACTTTCTACAACTTGATTAGAAGTTAATGATAGATTGGCGCTAGACGATGTAAGCAGCAAAGTTTCACATCCTGGTGTTAAATTATTTTCACCAAGATTCATTGTATTGCCAATAAAAGTAAAATCAAATCTGCCATTAAATTGATTGTACAACGACACATTCTGTCCAAAACTTGAACAAAAAAAACAAAGAATAGTACTCAAACAAAAAAAGCGGCGTTTAAAATTCACTTATAAATTTAATTACGAAGTCTAAAATTAGTCAATTATTTTTAATTATTACTATTTTTAAAATTGGTTTTAATAGTAAATAATTACGTAATTTTCCAAAGTTTTAAATTTACAAGTGATAAAGTATCAAGTTAGACCATATAAACCTCAAGATTTTATCCTTTGGAATGCTTTTATTAGCATCGCCAAGAACGCCACTTTTTTATTCAATCGTGATTTTATGGATTACCATTCTGATAGATTTCAGGATTTTTCATTGATGGTTTTTGATAAGGATAAGTTGATTGCCGTTTTACCAGCAAATAGAGTAGATAATGCCATTTATTCACATCAAGGATTGACTTATGGCGGATTGGTTTTAAATTCTAAAGCCAAATTGAGTTCGACACTTTCAATTTTTGAAAGTATTTTAGCTTTTTTAAACGATAATTCAATTGATAGAATTATTTTAAAAACAATGCCCAATTTTTATGTTGATGCATTTTCCGATGAATTAGAATATTGTTTATTTATTGTTAAAGCCAAATTAAATAGGAGAGATTCTCTTTCTGTAATAGATTTAACCAAGCCATATTTTATCACAAAAACTAGAACGGAAAGTATTCGAAGAGGCAAAAAAAATAATTTAATTATAAAAGAAGAATTAAAGTTTGACTTGTTTTGGAACGAAATTTTAATTCCGAATTTAGATAAAAAACATCAAGTAAAACCTGTTCATTCTCTTGAAGAAATTACGTTGCTACAAAAACGTTTTCCAGATAATATTCGCCATTTTAATGTGTATCATAACGATAAAATTGTTGCAGGAACAACTTATTTTGTAACAAATAATGTTGCTCATGGCCAATATATTTCTGGAAATTCAGATAAAAATGAATTGGGAAGTTTAGATTACTTATACCATTATTTAATTACAGAAGTTTTTAAAGATAAAAAATACTTCGATTTTGGAATTTCTAATGAAGCGCAAGGAACAAAAATAAATGAAGGTTTATTGTTTTGGAAAGAAAGTTTTGGGGCCAAAACGGTAATTCAAAATTTTTATGAAGTTCAAACACAGAATTATCCATTTCTAGCATCTGTTTTAATATGATAAAATTTCTCGATTTACAGAAAATAAATAGTGGCTATCAAGAACAATTTCAAGAAAAAATGAAATTGGTTTTGGATAAAGGCTGGTTTATTTTGGGTGACGAAGTAAAATCATTCGAAACTAATTTTGCTAATTATTGTGGAACAAAATATTGTATTGGAGTAGGAAATGGGTTGGATGCTTTGGTATTGATTTTTAAGGCATACATTCAACTTGGTAAATTACAAAAAGGAGACGAAGTTATAGTTCCAGCCAATACCTATATTGCGAGTGTTTTAGCCGTTTTGCAAGCCGATTTAGTTCCAGTTTTAGTAGAGCCAAAATTAGAAACGTACAACATCAATCCCAATTTAATTGCAGATAAAATTACAGCCAAAACCAAAGCTATTTTACCAGTTCATTTGTATGGTCAGTTGTGCGAAATGGAAGCTATAAATGCCATTGCAAAGCTAAATAATTTACTTGTAATAGAAGATGCCGCTCAAGCACATGGAGTTGAGCGTTTAGTAAACAGTTTTCAGTCGCAGTTTTCAAAAATTCAAAATTCAGCTGTTGCATATAGCTTTTATCCGGGTAAAAATTTGGGTGCGCTTGGCGATGGTGGCGCAATTACAACTAACGATGATGACTTAGCCAAAATACTATTTTCACTCCGCAATTATGGTTCAAATAGAAAATACCACAACGAATATATTGGAATAAATTCAAGACTTGACGAACTTCAAGCTGCTTTTTTAAATATTAAATTACCAAATTTAGACACCGATAATGATAGTCGAAAAAGCATTGCCCAACGTTATTTGTCTAAAATTAAAAACGATAAAATAATTTTGCCAACATGGAATTTTTCTACTAATCATGTCTTTCATTTGTTTGTGATTAGGACAGAAAATAGAGATCAATTGCAACGTTATTTAGTGCAAAATCAAATAGAAACGGTGATTCATTATCCAATTCCGCCACACAAGCAAGTAGCGTTTAAAGAATGGAATTCATTATCATTTCCTGTTACAGAAAAGATTCATAATGAAGTTTTAAGTTTGCCAATTAGCCCAATTATGACTGATGAAGAAGTTAGTTTTGTGATTGAAATTTTAAATAGATATTAAATGAGAATTTTATATAAAATCAATAATTTCTGTTTTGTTACATTACGTATTTGGAAATATATTTTTTTATCAGATTGTAAGAACAGTGGTGGAAAGCCCAATCGTTTTCATCCATTGTTATTATCTGGAACAGGTAAAATTATGTTTGGTAAGAATGTTCAAATAGGAGTTATTTCGTCTCCAAATTATTTTTCTCATTATTCTTATATTGAAGCTAGAGGCGAAAATAGTTCTGTATGTATAGGAAATAATGTTGCAATTAATAATGCTTTTTCTGCAATTGCAATGTCTAAAATCACTATCGATGATAATGTTTTAATAGGCATAAATTGTTCTATAATTGACAATGATGGACATGATCTTAATCCAAGTAGAAGAGACGATATAAATATTAAATTTGCAAATGTTCACATTGAAAAAAATGTGTTTATTGGTGACAATGTTACAATACTTAAAGGCGTTACAATTGGTGAGAATTCAGTTGTAGGAAGTGGTTCAATAGTAACTAAAAGTGTTGTTAAAAATGTAGTTGTAGCAGGAAATCCAGCCAAAATAATTAGAACTTTAGAATATTGAAAATTATAAAACAAAATACACTTCTAAAAGTCTTATCTCTCAACTCAATATCGGTTGCAGTAAGTTTTGTCTTAGGCATTTTTTCATCCAAAATAGTTTCTGTTTTTTTAGGAACTTCTGGAATGGCAATGATTGGCAGTTTAAGAAATTTTACTACAATGTTAAAGTCGATGTCTACGCTAGGTATCAATAATTCACTGGTAAAATTATTTGTAGAAAATAAAGAGGATAAAAATGAATTATCAATTATATATTCTACTTTCTTTTGGTTATTTTTTTCAATATCAGCTATTTTAGGAGTTCTTGTATTTCTCTTTTCTAATGCTATTTCAAATTTTTTGTTTTTTAAAAATTCATTTGCAATACCAATACAGGTTTTTGGAATTTCATTACCATTAATAGTAATAAATGCATTTTGGTTAGCAATTTATAATGGTTTAGAAAAATTTAAAAAAATCGTAATCATTCAAATTATTTCAAATTTATTAGTCTTTATTATTTCTACTTATCTAATATGGAAACATCAAATTTTTGGTGGACTTTTAGCAATTGCTCTAGGTGAAGTTATGATGGTTTTTGTCACTTTTGTATTTGTTAGAAAAGAACTAAATTTTTTTCAATTTAATTTACAAAAGACTATTAGTAAAAAACATGTAAAAGTAATTCAAAACTTTTCTATTATGGCTTTGTTAACAGCTGTAATTGCTCCCTTATCATTAATATTTATTCGTAATTTAATAGTTAGTAAACTTTCAATAGAAACTGCCGGATTATGGGATGCAACCAATAGATTATCCGTTTTTTATATGATGTTTTTTAATACAGGATTGTCGTTATATTACATGCCCAAATTAGCTTCCTTAAAGTCTGATGATGAATTTAAAGCAGAATTAAAATCTTATTTTAGTTTTTTAGTTCCTCTTTTTTTTGTTATGCTATTAATTATTTTTTTTCTAAGAAGTTATATAATTAATACTGCTTTCACCAATGAATTTAAAGAAATTAATTCACTTTTGATTTGGCAAATGTTGGGAGATTTTTTTAGAATAGTAACACTCGCTTTTGGTTTTCAAATTGTTGTAAAAATGATGATTAGAAAATATTTTATTATTGAAATAATTTTCAATGGATGCTACTTTTTATTTTCTTATTTTTTAATAGATGTTTTTAAAATTTCGGGTGTTTTGCAGGCCTATTTTTATTCTAATCTTATTTCATTTTTTATTGTAATCATAATGTTTAGAAACCTTTTTTATAAATATAAATAGTTTTTTAATTATTGAAATATGGTAAATAAAACTTTTTTTAAAAATCCGATTTTACAAGTAATAGTTGTTTGTCTGTTAATGCGAATAATTCTCTTTTCATTGTATGGAAACAAAGTTACAGAATGTCCAGATAGCTGGAGTTTTAATCACTTTTATGAACAAATGTGTAAAAAAAAAGCTGAAATAGTTAGTTTTATTTTTGCAGAAAAAACTAAAACAATTTCACCATCTAACAATGATTATCTAAGTAAAAAAATTAAATCAAATAAACCAATTTCATTTGTAGGTGAACGTAGTCCTAGCTATCCACTTGTTATGTTTGTTTGTGGAGGTAAGTATAAAACGGTACTATTTCAGTTTTTAATAGGTATTTTAACGGCTGTTTTTTGGTATAAAACACTTTTAAAATTAAAATTTTCAATAAAATCAAGTTTTATTATTACAATTATACTTCAATCCTACTTATCACTTTTTATATATGAAACATTTATACTAGTAGAAACTACAGTTTTATTTTTAATTTCTATAATTTTTTACTTCTTAGCAGATGGATATTTATGTGTAAAAAAAACAATAAAACACGAACTTTTTTTGAGCTTCCTTATTGGTTTTTTAGTATTAGTTAAACCCTTTTATATTCTTTTACCTTGTATTATTATTGGTTTTTTATTCTTAAAAGATTTAAATTTTAAAAGTTTAATGTCAAGAAAGTTACTTATACTTTTATTCCCTTTTTTAGTATATTTTGGTTGGTCTTATGTGGTAAAATCGTTTACAGGTTATTTTGTTTCAACAACATATTTTGGGTTGAATAAATCTCAAAATTGTGTCTATTTTGCAGAAAAAGGACCCAAAAAATACGATTGGATAATGAAACCTTATGTAAAGCACAGAGATTGTGCTATTAAGGAAAATAAAGATGTTGCAATGTCAATATGGTATGCTATAAATTCGGGAGAATTTAAAGATAAAAACCTAACATTTCCTCAATTATCTAATGAATTAGGAAATTATGCATCTGCAACCATAAAAAATAATTTTTCAGATTATTTATATCAAGTAGTTACTAAATCGTGGTTTGATTTTTGGAAACCATTTGACACAAAACTAGACAATAAATTTGATAATAAATATGCAGAATACTTATTTTTAAAAGTGTATGTTTTTCAAAATTCTTTACTTTTAGTATTTAAGTTCACTTTTCTAGCGATTTCATTATTTTATTTTTACAATTATTTTAAATTTAAAATTTTTAATTTTGAGTTTATTGTTTGTACTACCATTTGGACAGTTTCCATTTTGCAATCTTTAGTTACTTATGGTGAAAACGCCCGATTTAGCTTTCCATTCGAGTACCTTATGGTTATTGTAGTTTTGTCTTTTATAAGAAATTATAGAACCATAAATTCTAATTTGAAAAATACTTTAAATATTTTCTAGCAACCACAATACAATCATGTTCCTTCTCAATAAATAATCTAGCACGGTGTCCAATTGCAATTATTTCATTAGGATTCTCTAGTAAAAAGGAAATTTCATTAACCAAATAAGCTACGTCTGGCAAGGCATTTATTGCTACTTTTTCTTGTAAGTTATAATAATTTTCAAATTCTTTTTCGGCACCTGTAAAAACGACTTTTCCTTTAGCCATGGCTTCTAGCGCATTGTATCCTTGATCAAAACCATACACTTGATCTAAAACTATATGTGAGTTATTATACAATTCGATGTATTCTTTATAAGGAAGATTTTCAGCAATAACAATTTCAATTTTGTCTAAATATTTCTGACTAATAATTTTTAATGCAGCTTCAAAAAATGAAATTCCTTTGGTACAATATGTTCCTCTATTTATACCTAAAAAGATTTTTATTTTACCATCAATTTTAGTTTCAACAAATTTTATTTTGTCAATGTTTATAGGGTTTGGTAGGAGTCCTAAATATTTTTTATTGTTTTTTATTGGATTTACATAATCTAGATCTGAAGCAAAAACACCTTCAATATTTTGATAAACCAAATGATGCGTTTTTTTATGATTCTCCGATAAATAATCAAGAATAAATCGATATTCTTTTAATGAATTTGAATTTTCAAAATACGGATTAATAATAGAATAACGTTCTTTTTTTTCAATCAAATGCCTAGCAACTAAGTAATCTACTCCACAACACAAAAGAAAAATTTTGTTGTTTTGATTGAATATTTTTTTTAGTAAAAAACGTTCTAATGAAGGAATTGTTTGAATTGGGGCTTCATTAATTAGTTGAACTACATCATAATTTTTTAGTTTTTTTAAATGGAAATAAAAACGAATTCCAAATTCTAAACTTATAAAGTCAAACGAAGTCAACTTAAATATAATTTTTCTAATGACAGTCCCTATTTTACTTTCACTCCATTTGGCTTTGGTAGATAAATCTGCAGGAAAATTCTTAAATCCATCGCCGTTTGCAATGATGGTAACTTCATGACCAAGTGCAACCAATCCTTCTTTTAAAGAATTATGCAACCTACTGAATTCGCCAATTAATAAAATTCTCACTTATTGTTTATATTTGTTGCTAAAATAATCAAAAATTGAGCGTAACAGCAAAAAAGTATTTTAGAATTTGTATTGTTTCTGAACAGCTTGCTGGTGGAGGTGCCGAGCGTTGTTCGGCTGTATTATCACAGTTTTTCGAAGCCAATAATTGCGAGGTTCATCATGTAATTACAATAGACAAAATTGAATACCCGTTTGCTGGTAAATTATTAAATCTTGGCCAACTTAAAAAAGGCGGATTTAATTTGGCTGACAGATTTAACAGATTTAAAGTTTTGCATCATTTTTTTAAAAGCAATTCTTTCGATTTTATAATAGATACTAGAGTTGTAAACCGACAATTGCAAGAGTTTTATATTGTGAAATTCATCTACAATGCACCTTTAATTGTTATGGTTCATAGCTATATGACTAATTTATATTTTCCTAAAAATCATTTTTTGGCAAATTTTATTTATTCTAATGCTAAAAAAATTATTGGAGTTTCTAATGTCATAAAAAATAAAATAACCAGCCAATATCGCTACAAGCAAGTTCAAACCATTTATAATCCGATAGCTATTGATTATATAAGTAAACAATCTAAAATAGCTATTGATGTAAATTTTAAATTTATTTTGGCAGTTGGAAATATGAATACCAATGTGAAACAATTTGATCATTTGATAAACATTTATTCTAATTCGGATTTACCAAATTTGGATATTAAATTGTTAATTTTGGGAATAGGATTACTCAAAGAGAGTCTAGAAACGCAAGTTTGTAAGTTAAATTTACAAGATAAAATTATTTTTAAAGGAACAATTGAAAATCCATTTCCTTATTATAAATTGGCATTATTTACAGTATTGACTAGTAGAAATGAAGGTTTTCCAACAGTTTTATTAGAATCTTTGGCTTGTAAAACACCTGTTATTGCTTACAATTGTTTGTCGGGACCAAGTGAAATTATACAAAATAATGAAAACGGAATTTTAGTAGAAAATCAAAATCAGGAACAAATGATTCTTGCAATGAACGAAATGATTTCAAACAAAAAACTATATTTACATTGTAAAACCAATGCCCAAAAAAGTGTTGAAAAATTTTCAATTCAAACTATTGGCAATCAATGGTTACAACTATTTAAATCACTACAAGAATGAACATTGAATTAATTTCTATTCCTAAAATTGAAGATTACCGTGGAAACATTGCCATTATAGAAAATGATGTTATTCCGTTCGTGATTAAAAGAGTATATTATTTATTCGACGTACCAAGTTCTGCACATCGTGGCGGACATTCTCACAAAGAACAACTTGAGTTTTTGATTCCGTTATCGGGAAGTTTTGATGTGGTTTTAAAAGATGGAACAGCAGAAAAAAAAGTTACCTTAAATAAACCTGATAAAGGACTTTTAATTACTACCAATATATGGAGAGAATTAGAAAATTTTTCATCAGGATCAGTCTGTTTAGTTTTGGCGTCAGATGTTTTTAATGAAGAGGATTACATTAGAAATTACGATGAATTTTTAGCATTTTTAAAATGAAAATTCTTTACATAACTCCCAAAATTAATAACGAAGGTGGTGTTGCCAGAGTACTTTCTGTCAAGACCAATTATCTCGTTGAAAAATTGGGTTATGATGTTTCAATAATTACCCAAAATAGCGCAAATTTACCTTTGTTTTTTAAGTTTAATGATAAAGTAAACTTGTTTGATATTAAATTAAGAAAGAATAGAGTTCTGTTTTTATTAGATTATAAAAAGCAAGTTTCAAGAATTATAAAAGAGGTAAATCCTAATGCAATTGTAATTTCAGATAATGGTTTAAAAGGCTTCTTATTTCCATTTATTATTGCTACAAAAATTCCTATTATATTTGAAGTTCATGGTTCTAGATACAATGAAGAATTCAATTTTAATAAAAATATAGTTTCTAATTTCTTTCATAATTTGAAATATAAAATTAGAAATTATGGTGCTTCTAAATTTGATTATTTTATAGCTTTATCCAAGCAAAGTGCCGCCGAATGGAGTATAAAAAACACAACAATTATTCCGAATCCTATTGAAAAATTTTCAAATTCCGTTGCAACTTTAGACTCTAGCACGGTACTATTTGTAGGCCGACATTCGTATGAAAAAGGATTGGATAGAGTATTGAAAATTTGGAAAATTATTGTTGAAAAACACCCCAATTGGCGGTTAGAAATTTATGGAAAAGGTGATGATGAAAAAAAGTACTTTAATCTTTGTAAAGAATTAAAATTAGAAAATAACACTTTTTTTTATGAGCCAACTACAACCATTTACGAAAAGTATTTGGCGGCTTCTATTTGTATAATGACCTCACGGCATGAGGGTTTTCCTATGGTTTTATTAGAAGCAATGAATTATGGATTGCCAATTGTAGCCTTCGATTGTCCAATTGGACCAAGGTCCATTATTACTAATAATCAAGAAGGATTTTTAATTGAAGATAATGATTTGGATGCTTTTGCAGTAAAGTTGCAGTTGCTTATTGAAGATAGTTCTTTGCGAAAAAAAATGGGTAAAAACGCTAAAGAAAGTGTTTTAAAATATAATTTAGATAGTGTTATGAGCCAATGGAAACTTTTTTTTGAAGAATTGGAGTAACCTTTTTTATTTTAAAGTGCAAAAATATCCTAAGCGATAAATATCGAAAATTAATAAAGAAGGATTACTTGAAACTAAATTTTGGGTAAGGGTACTTTTAAATATTTTAAAAAAATAAGCGGTTAACTTGATCATTTTTAACTTTGAAATCCAATAATACGTTTTAGTTAAAGATGTATCGTGAGTATTTATTTTTTTTTGATCTAAAATTATCTTAAGATTTTTCAATGAACTATGAAATTTATCTAAAAAAATTTGAGAATTCTCTAAATTCATGTGAAAAACTGCATTGTCAATATGCTCTATTTTAATTTTATTTTTTTTTAAATTTAATATAAAAAGAATATCCTCATAGCCATAATTAGTGATTTCTTTATCAAATGAAAAAGTTAAAAAAAGATCTTTTTTAATTAAAATATTAGAAATTAATGCATGATGATATGGTTTTAAAAGTCTTGTTTGTAAATTTATCTCTTCTCTTTTTTTTCCAAAAACCCATCTAAGCATTTCCTCATCGTTAGGTGTTTTTTTATTATATTCTATACCGCCAAAAAATATATTTTTGTCAGAACAGTTTATTGAATTTAAGTAGTTTGTAATAAATTTTTTTTCCTTGGGATATACATCACCATCAAGAAGCAAAACCCATTTATATTTTGCTTTAGAAATCAATAAATTTCTATTTTTACTTCTTCCTAAATTAATTTCATTCCTTTCAAATAAACAATTTTTTAATGTATTTATTTTGTAATTTTCTTGAGTGATTTCATTTTTTGGTGAGGCATCATCGACAACAATTATTTCAAAATCAACATTTTCTTTACTAATTTGTTTGTATAATTCTTCTACCAAGATATACGTGTTGTAATTGTAGGTTGGAATTAGAATTGAAATCATTTAGTGTTTATGAAATTAAATAATATATTTACAAAGAAAATAAATTTTTACCAATAAACTGTCATGCAAAGAATGGAATTAGCTAGTCTTATTTTTGATAAGATAAATAAAAATAAAGATAGTTTGAATGCACATTTTTTAAAAACAAAATCTGAAATCGGATATTTTTTTTTAGATGACTTGTTACCAAATGAAATATCTTTAAAAATTCATAAAGTTTTTCCGGAATATTCCAAGATGGTATTAAAGAAAAGCATACGAGAAGATAAGTATGTAGCATCACAGATGAATTTATACAATCCATTGCTTGAGGAAATAATATTTAGTTTTCAAGAAAAAAAAATTGTCGATTTAATTGCAGAAATATGTGAAATTAAAGAAGCAATTCCTGACGAAAATTTATATGCAGGTGGAATTTCGATGATGGGAAAAAATCAATTTTTAAATCCGCATCTTGACAATTCTCATGATAAAGACCGAGAAAGTTGGAGAGTTTTAAACTTATTATTTTATGTTACACCCAATTGGAATATAGAATATGGAGGTAATCTTGAACTATGGCCAAATGGTTTAAAGGAAAAACAAGTTACAATTCATTCTAAATTCAACAGATTAATTGTCATGGCAACCCACAATAATTCAATGCATTCTGTTTCACCAGTAACTTTTGATGGATTTCGTTGTTGTATATCTAATTATTATTTTTCTAAAAAACCCTTGTTAGAAACTGATTCTTTCCATGTAACATCTTTTAGAGGAAGACCAGAAAACAAATTTTCTGATGCTATTTTACAAATAGACACATGGGCACGAATGGCAATAAGAAAGTTGTTCAAAAAAGGAATTAAAGAAAATCCGCATGTGTATAAAAAAGGAAATTAAAATTTAAAAAAGCTGTACCGAACAATACAATAAATAGCATGAATTCCATCTTTCCAACTAATTTTTTTTCCTTCTTCATAGGTTCTTCCATAATAGGAAATTCCAACTTCAAAAATTCTAATTTTTGAAATTTTTGAAATTTTAGCAGTAACTTCTGGCTCAAAACCAAATCGTTTTTCTTTTAATTTAATTGATTGTAAAATGCTTGTATTGAATAATTTATAA
>NZ_JAYWFT010000029.1:0-16470 GCF_043778725.1 Flavobacterium sp.
GAGAAAAGATACCGAGAAAAGAGTATTCTTAAACAAAGACCAAATCGAAAAATTAACCAATTTAGACCTCAAAGAAGGCAAGAAAGCCGATTTATGGCGTGACTTATTCCTTTTCTCTATTTACGCCGGAGGATTAAGATTTAGCGATGTTATCGAGCTGCAATATTCCAATTATAATGAAGAAGAGCAAAGGATAAAAAAAGTAATCCGAAAAACAGGAAGACTACATCAGTTTAAAATCGGAAAAGTGGCGATAGATATTTTGAATAAATACAAAAAGGAAGGGACACAACAAGATGATTATATTTTCCCAATTATCACTGATAAAAAATCATACAACAACAGCGAAGAAATACGTTATTTCATATCACAAAGGGAAAATCATTCCGCCAATTTTCAACTCAACCGAATGGGTACAAAGTTGAAATTACCATTTTCACTTTCGTTCCATTTATCAAGACACAGCTTTGCAACAAATGCTTTAAATAATGGAATGAGAATTGAGCACGTTTCAAAATTAATGGATCACACAGACATCAGCACAACGCAGATATATGCAAAAATCATCAACGAAGAATTAGACAAAGCAGTTGACAATTATATTTTCTAAATAATGTGTTAAGTCTATGTTTTATTGATGTTATGCGATTGTTAATAACTTAATTTAAAATCCTTTAGTAAGGATTTTTTTTATTTTATAAATTTACATCAGAGAAAATAAGTAATTTTTAAAGCATTCTAAACGAATGATAAAAGAGTTCCAGTTCAAAACACTCGGACTTCTAATGAGCAACAAATTTAAAACCGCTTTTAATTACCTTTCAGTACCAAATGAATAACAAAAAAACCGTAATACAATTTGAACTCAAAGGATCAAAATATGCAAACCGCAGAGTTTGTAGAATTATTGGCAGTGCCACAGGCACAAGCCAAAAATCCTTTATTTGATATAATCGTTGAAGATAAAATCAATATTCAAAATTATTGCAATGCTTTAATTGCTAAAATTTTAGAACTCAAACAATCGCAATTTCCAGCATTTATCGATTATCAATTTAACCAAGTTAAGAATCCAGAGATATGGATATGTAAACTCGAAAAATTATTAGCCAATAATGAAGCATTTTTCAGCTCCAAAACAGCAATGAGTAGGTACAATAAACTCTATATTTTAATTGAGAAAAAACGAACAGAACTGCAATCTACCAGCGTAAAAGAAGCGGTTTCAAAAACACCTAAAAAGTTTATCAATGCCGAAAGTGAAGACCGTTATTTTTCATTTTATGAAATGAAAAAGCAATTGGATAAAGTTAATGATGACAACCAAAAAATACTATTGCTAACCAAAGAAATGTTTGAATACCAACAAGCAAGTATCGAATTTATAAATCAAAAAACACCATTTTACGATGTGCAATGTGCTAAAGAAATCGAACATATTTATGCCTTACAAAAATTACAAGCAGCCGTAGAACAAACCAAAAGGGAACAAAATCAAAACCAATTACCATTCAAAAAAATGCAAATCAATTGCAATCTAAATCAGTTTGTTGATGTGTATTACCAGTTTACTAGAGAGTTATTTATAGATGGAAAATCAATGATTGATGGTTCGGTGAATGACTTGGTGGCAATTATCGTAAATTCATATGTTGACAAAGACGGAAAAGAAATAAGTCCTGAAACAGTCAAAACAATACTAACTCCTTCAAGAACTGAAAAACGTCCGAAACCTCATAAAAGAATAGACATCGACAAAATGCTCTAAAACAAAATAGTCCTGAAAGACCATTTCAGGACTTTTGGACTTTTTACTACTTCTCACATTTGCACCATAACAATTTAAAACTTTAAAAAATGGATGCAATTATCTTCACAAAAGACCAGTTCACAGATCTAATGACAAAATTAGACACTATTCAAAATCAAATTAGCTTAAAGTCTGATGCTAAAAAAGAAACCTTTTTAGACAATCAAGAATTTCTATTATTGATGAAAATTTCAAAACGTACAGCTCAAACCTGGAGAGACGAAGGCAAAATTTCATTCAGTCAAGTTGGGAACAAAATCTACTATAAACTTTCTGATGTAGAAAAATTGCTAACAGAGCATTATAACAAATCTTTTAAAGGACGATAGTATGTGTAGCTGTAACGGAACTTGTGAAGTTTGCGATTGCAAACTTCACACAAATGAGAACCAACAACGAGCAACAAACAACTATCAACCTTAAAAAATGGTAACACTATTCAAAAACTTTAACGAGGTTATAGAACACAAAACAATTCCAACAATTCTGGAAGAGATTAAAACAGGAAAATATAAACCAGGCATTATTTACTTGCGAAAATCATTGGCTGAAAAGAAAGAAGAAGCATACAACAAAGCAAAAAAATCTCTTCCAGCATTTACACCATCAGGAAAATTTGTTGGTGGTAGAAAATTGGAATTTCTAACCGAGTATTCAAAGTTTATAATATTAGACATCGACAAATTAAGTGCAGCAGATTTGCAAAATGCAAAGCATTTGGCCAACCAATCTGAATTCACTTTTGCGAGTTTTGTTAGTCCATCGGGGAATGGTTTAAAAATTCTAGTAAAAATCGATACGCCAAAAACCGAACACAAAGAAACGTTTCTAAAAGTTCAAGCACATTACGAGAGTATTTTAAAACTTGAAATTGATAAGTCAGGTAAGGATTTAACAAGGTTATGCTTTTATTCCTGGGATGAAAATTTATATCATAATCCTGATGCTAAAACTTTTGTCACATTAAGCGTAGTCGAAATGCCTCTAGTTGATGAAGCTCCAAAACAGAAAACTGCTACTGATAATGTGTACTTGGACTATGATGCAATCTACAACCATTGCGTAAATTTTACCGAAAAAAAAGTGCAATATGTGAATGGTAGTCGCAACGTGTTCGTACATCAATTAGCGTGTAACCTAAACCGAAAAGGAGTATCATTACAACAAGCTCTAGGATATATTTTAACCGATTTTGGTTATGATGAAAAGGAAGTAACACAAGCAATTCATAGTGCCTACGGCAATATCCACGAATTTGGTAAATCGGAACAAAAGCAAACTACCAATAAACCCAAAGAAAAAAGCTATTATTCAATAGAAGACGTTACAGATGAAGACAACGAAGACAAACCAAAACCAACACAAATAGACCGTTTAGAGCTATTCTTATCAAACAAATATGTATTTCGGCACAACATAGTTTCGGGTAAATTAGAGTTCCAATATTTCGGAAAAAAGATGTGGAATGTAATGAATGATTTTATTGAAAATTCAATGCTTCGTGAATGTTTGAAAGGAAGATTGAAAACAAATCTATCGTCATTAAGAAACTTATTGTATTCTGATTTTTGTGAGCTGTTCAATCCATTTGAAGATTACTTTTATAATTTACCTACTTATGATGAAAAAACCGATTATATAACCGAATTAGCCAACACAATCAAAACTACAAAACAAGACTTGTGGCAGCAATGTTTCAAAAAATGGTTAGTAGCTATGGTCGGTTGTGTACTCGATGATAAAGTAATAAATCACACAGTAATCGTATTCAGTGGTAAACAAGGATTAGGAAAAACAACTTGGGTTGAACGATTAGTACCAAAGCAATTGAAAGAGTATTTGTTTTCTGGAACCATAAACCCAAATAACAAAGACACTTTAGTTCAACTTGCGGAATGTATGCTTATAAACCTTGACGAATTAGAAAACCTAAACCGTTCCGAAATTGGAAGTTTAAAAGAGATCATCACAAAAACCCAAATCAGAATGAGAAAAGCCTACGGACACAATAATGAAACAATGCCAAGAAGGGCATCATTTGCAGGAAGTGTAAATACAGCTCAGTTCTTAAACGACAGTACAGGAAGCAGACGATTTCTCTGTTTCGAATTAGAAGATATAAAATACCAACACGAAGTAGATATTAATTTGGCTTTTTCACAAGCATTGTTTCTTTTCAAGAGTGGTTTTAGATATTGGTTCGACCAAGACGAAATTAAATCCATAACCGAGAATAACGAACAATACCAACTTCATAGCCCAGAAGAAGAATTGCTTTTAACTTGGTTTGAATCTTGCGAAAAGGATAAGGCAAGCAACTTTCTTAATGCCTCTCAAATAGCTACAAAATTGGCTGAAAAAGCTAAAATAAACATTACCGATGGTACAATAAACAAGTTAGGAAAAGCACTCAAAAAACACAACTTTATAAGACTGAAAAAGAACGGAATAGCAGTTTACGCTGTAATAGAAAACACTTGGGAAGAAGTAGATAACAGGAACAAAGTAGTTGAAGAATAACAGGAACTTTAATAATCTGTGGTAATCATTTTAATCTGTGGCTAAAGAATTTTTTTAGCCACATTTTTTTTAGCAAAACTCATAATTAATAACTTACAACTCATAATTATCAATTTACTTCATTTTACATCATTCTCACAGGGCAGGCAGGGTAACCAAAAAACACAAAAAACAGTTACCGTTTTTTTTCTTCTCAAATAATCGGGCAACATAAGACCAAAACAAAGTAGATTAATAAAGTACACGTTCCAATTTACACCCAAACAGCCTTATAAATCTGTTTTTTACTTTCTAAAAAAATAAAAAATGTTTTTTTCAAAATTTGGTTACCCTAGTTGCCTTAATGATATTTTCACTCTTTTGCCTCATTTTGTATTTTGTATTATTTTTATCCTTATTATTGCATTGTAAAAAAAATGTTCTTTCTTTATTAAAAATATAAAGCTTTGCTTTATTGTTGTCTGAAAAACTAGTAATTTTTAAGTGAACAACAATAAACTCTGCCTACGCTTTGCGTGGGCTTTGTTTATTAGTTCACGGGTATACTAGTGCCTTCAGACGATAAGCATTGCCTCACGCATTTTTTATTTTACTTATATACAATGAATTCAAAATAATACATATTTATGAAAAACTTACTAGTTATTATATTATTGTCTATTTGCTCAATTACATCTGTAAGATCTCAGGATATACTATGGGAGAAATCTTATGGTGGTAAACACGCCGATTATTTAATGGATGCAATTCCAACAGCCGACTACGGTTTTATTTTGGCAGGAAGTTCTTTGTCTAAAAAGACTGGAAATAAGACGGAAGATAACTTTGGCGATTTAGATTATTGGATATGGAAAATGGATGAAAAAGGTGAGTTAGATTGGCAAAAAAGTTTTGGCGGTAATGGTTCAGATTTTTTGCAAAGCATAAGCGCAACAAAAGATGGCGGATTTATATTAGCTGGAATTTCAAATTCTACAAATATCAGTGAAGGTAATACTAATAGAAATGATAAGAAGGATGTTTGCCGTGGGAACGATGATTTTTGGATAATTAAATTAGATGCTAAAGGAAATGAAGAGTGGCAAAAAACAATAGGAGGTTTTGACCAAGAAAAATTACAAAGTGTACTTCAAACTAAAGATGGAGGATATATATTAGGTGGTTCATCGAGCAGCTCTATATCGAACGAAAATGAATTAGGAGAAAAGACTTCAAATACTTTTGGTAATTTAGATTATTGGATAGTTAAGCTTGATAGTTATGGAAAAATTGAATGGCAAAAATCTTTTGGTGGTATTTATATTGACGAATTGAAAAGTATTGAGCAAACAATTGATAAAGGTTATATTGTTGGAGGTAATTCAAATTCGCCAGTTTCAGGTAATAAAACTGGGGATAATAAAGGAATTGGGGATTATTGGGTATTAAAAATAGATGCTAAAGGAGAAATAGAATGGCAAAAAACTATTGGAGGAGATAAAGATGATGAATTATCAACAGTACATCAAACAATTGATGGGAATTACATTATTGGTGGGAATTCTAATTCTGATTCTTCAAACGAAAAGAGTAAAGGAAACGAAAACGGAACAGATTTTTGGATTTTAAAATTAGATAGTATAGGAGATATTATTTGGCAAGAAACATATAATATTGGTAAAGTTGATGTATTAAACTCATTAATAGAAAACTCTGACAGAAGTTTACTCTTAGGCGGATTCGCACAAAGTGAAATCAATGAGTCAAATCAATCTTTAAAATCGAAAGTTCAAAAAGACAAAAAAGAAATTAACGATTATGTGGCTTTGAAAATTAATGAAAATGGTGTAGAAATTTGGAGAAAAAGTGTTGGAAGTTCTGGTGAAGATGTGTTGAGAAAGGCAATTGAAACGAGAGACGGAGGTTACTTATTGTCTGGAACATCAAATAGTAAAGTTTCTAGAGACAAAAATAGCAATATTGGAAGTAATGATTTTTGGGTTGTAAAGCTAAAAGATAATTTGAAACCTACTAAAATTAAAAATACAATTGAAGCAATTCCTAACCCAAGCATAGGTTTTACAAATGTAATTGTTGGATATGATTTTGAAACAGGTACAGCTACTGTTGTTGATATCTCAGGTAGACAATTGCAAAAATTTGATATAACAAGTAGGACAGTTCCAATCGATTTGAGCAAATATCCTACTGGTATATACATAATAAATATAAAAACTAATATTCAAAGTGACGGTGTCAAGGTAATTAAAAAATAAGTCAACAACATTAAAACAAAGGATTATGAATACTAATACTAATTTATTTTACATTAATAGAAACTATAAATTCTTTAAAGTAATTTTTTTTATTATATTTTTTAATAATTTAATTATTGCTCAAAATTCACAAACTGATTATGGTCAAAATTTAAAATCATATACTTTATCTTCTCCAGAGGTTAGTAGTTTTGAAAGATATAGTTTAACCAATACTGACAACTACACCGGTAAAGTTAATATCAATATACCTATTTATACTATAAAAACTGGTTCAATAGAGTATCCAATAAATTTAGTTTATAATTCAGGTGGGATAAAAGTAGACCAATTAGCTTCTGAAGTTGGTCTTGGATGGAATATTACTAGTGCTTTAATCACAAGAACAATTAATTATTCAAATGATTTTGATAATACAGGTGCATTAAATTTACAGTCTGATTATAATACATATTCTAATGCAGATAAAACAGAAGATCAAAGAATTAATTACCATAAAATTGGTTACTTTTTGCAAAAGCAAAACCCATATGCTGTTATTGGTGTTTATAATGATGTAGACTTTTTACCAGATATGTATCATTTTTATGGAAACAGTACTTCATCTGATTTTTTTTTCAATGATATAAATACTCCTATAGAGAATAATTCAAAGGGTAATAAGATTCAAGCTATATCAAGTAAAATAAGAATTGATACACAAAAAGGAAATTATGTATCTAACGTTTGGACACCTACATATAACTTTCTAACTCACGATTTTTTTACAATATCAGTTACGACCAAGGAAGGTGTACAATATACATTTTCTGATTGCGATTATGGATTGAATCAAGTATTAACAGGAAATAGTACCAATTCTTCACCAGCTCAAATATCAGCTTGGCACATTACAAAAATTGAAGATTTAAAGAACGGTAAAAAGATTGATTTCATTTACGAGAATACATCATCCAATCCAAATCATCCTTTAAATAGTAATATTTACTTAAATACTCTAAATGCGCAAAGAACTTTTGGTTACAGTGTAAATACATTTTCAGACCCTCAAAACCCATCACAATATTATTACAATGACAATATTCAAACTTCAATGGCTAGAATTGACGTTCAAAAGAAACGATTAGTAAAAATTATTTTTGACGAAGGTGAAATTAATTTTAATTATAATAATAATGGAATTTCAGGTCAACCAGTAATTGTTAGAGATGATGTTTATAATAGTGATTGTTTAACACAAGTATACTTAAAAGATAAAAATTTAGCTGTAATTAAATCATTTAATTTTAACTATAGTTATTTCAATTCTAATTATAATGTAAATGAATTTAATCCTGATTTTAATTATAATCCTACAAGATATAAAAGATTGAAGTTATTGTCTTTTGGTGAAATCGGAAAACCATTACATAAATTCACTTATGATGAGTCAATAAATTTACCGCCAATTAATTCTTTTTCAATTGATTTTCTGGGATACTTCAATAACTCGATTGATACCCAATGTTGTTCTTTTTACGATCGAAGTCCAATTTTATATTATTATGAAAATCAATTTGAAAAATCACTATTGCCATTTCCAATTACTAGTATGAATCCAGTTGTAATTCCAGGGTATTTTAATAGACAAGCAAATGAATATTCTAAAACTTGGAGTTTAATAAAAGTTGATAATCCATTGGGTGGATCGACCGAATATGTTTATGAGTCAAATAATTTTGAGGAGTTTGGGCAAAATATTAAAGGTGGAGGTATAAGAATTGCAGAACAAAAATTAAATGATGGTTTTGGAAATACAAGAACAATAAATTACTCATACATAAATATTGGAGGTATATCGTCTGGAAAATTAGCATCCATTCCTTATTTTGGTTTCCCTACAGCGGGTAATTTTAATTGTGAAATAAATTATCCTGTTGATGGTTTAAGTCCGGCAACATTAACTTCTTTTGGAAGCAATTCAAATATATCTTGGCAACTTTACGATAAAAGTAATTTGAATGTTGAGATAACATCAGGTTCTTATGTTGGATATTCAAAGGTAGTCGAAAGGGAAATCGGTAATGGTAGTAGAGAATTAAATTTTACTTCAAATAATGACCCTTATTACAAGAATGTAATTTATAGAATGTCACCTCAATTCTTAAATCCTATTTATTCACAATTATATTTCGATGATTTACTATACACGTTAGATCAAGGAGGAAATCAAGTATACAGAATGGACGGATCTAATGATTGGGTAGTCGGTAATAGTGCAATATTTTCAAATTTCTTTACTGATAATTCATACAAAAGAGGTAAACTTTTTGAAGAAAAAATTTATAATGAATCGAATCAATTAATAAAAAAGACATCATTTAGTTATAATGACAATGTAATAAACTCTTTTACTTTTCATCAAGGGTTTAGCCACATAAGTAATAATCCAATATACATAAGTCCCTATTCTCAAAATTATTATGAAACATATTTAAGGTATAATTTGGAGGCGTTTGTAACAGTTAAAAAAGATTATAAAATTTCACAGTTTTTACCTTCATCAAAAACAATTTCTTATTATGATAATAGTGGTAATCAAAATGATGTTGTTTATAATTATACATATAATCCTAATGGACTTTTAAGTTCCGAACAAATGACTGAGAGTAATGGTGATGTTTCTTTAAAAAAACAATATTATTCTCAAGACCCGACCTTATCAAGCGAGCCGTTAATTAATGATTTAATTAATAAGAATATAATTGGAACTCCTATAAAAACAGAAGATTACAAAAATTCAATTAAGATATTTGAGCAAAAGACAGTTTACGCTAAAGACGCTACAACAAGTAATCTATTACAGCCAAAATATGTTTTTGCAAAAAAAGGAATTGATGCAAGTGCTGTTTTAGAAAAGAAAATGACTTGTGACTTATACGATGACAAGGGTAATCTTATTCAATATACACTTGAAAGTGGAATCCCAATAACTCTAATTTGGGGATATAACAAGACAAAATTACTAGCAAAAATTGAAAATATTACTTACGCAAGTATAACTACAAGTTTAATAACTAATGTTCAAACAGCATCAAATACTGGAACAGAGGCATCATTAATAACAGCTATAAATAACTTAAGGAATAATTCAGCATTAGCAAATACCCAAATTACTTCATATACCCATAAACCTTTAGTTGGGATTAGTACAGTCACAGATATTAGAGGTCAAGTAATATATTTTAATTACGATTCCTTGAGCAGATTAGTTAATGTGAAAGATGCCTTAGGTAATATTCTAAAAGAGAACCAATACAATTTTAAACCTCAATTATAAAATAATATGAAAAATTTAATTTATGGTTTATTAGTTTTACCGATTATTTCTTTTGCTCAAATTACTAGTCAAACATTTACTGCTGCCGCAGCACCAATAAACAACCCACCTGTAGTGGCTAATGGTCCAAGTTTAAATCAAAATTTTGTAAAAACTACTTACTATAAACAGGCGAATACAACGTCTGTAGCAAATCCTACTCCAAGTGTAGCAACAGTTTTAGTTACTTATTATGATGGGCTGGGCAGACCAATTCAACAAATTGCTAATCAACAATCTGCAACTGGAAAAGATATAATAAAACCTATTGTTTATGATTCTTTTGGTAATCTGGCAAAGGATTATTTACCTTATTCATCAGCCGATGGCTCAATGAATTATTCCTCTTCTGCTTTAATTAATGTTACAAATTACTCATTATATACAGGTCAAACTCCATATAGTGAAAAACAATTTGAAACATCTCCATTGGGCAGGGTTTTAAAAGAGGCATCTGAAGGTACTGATTGGGATTTACCAATTAGTGGTTCTGACCCAGACCATACTGAAAGAATAGAATATTTATATAATTCATCTGCTGACAATGTAAAACTCTATAAAGCCACAGCAACTTGGAATTCAGCAGCTGGACTATATGATATTTCTTTAATAAATGGTTCTGGCACTACATATTATCCATTAAATAAATTGTTCAAGACTATTATAAAGAATGAGAACTGGTCAACTTCAAATGGTAATAATAATACAATTCAATTGTTTAAAGACAGAAATAATCGTACCATTTTAAAACGTATGTTTAATAATGGTATTGCACACGACACCTATTATGTTTACGACCAATTTGGTAATTTTTTCTCTAATAATCTATTACGATGATCATATTTATATTGATAACATAAACCATCCAATTGTGATGCTGTGTTGTTCACTAAAGGAGGTATCATATAAGTTAAATTACCAAATTGGTCGTAAACATAATAGGTGTCGTGTGCAATACCATTATTAAACATACGTTTTAAAATGGTACGATTATTAGAGAAAAAATTACCAGGAAAGCAATGGCAATTTATTGTTTATGACAAATTGAATAGAACTGTAGCAGTTGGTCCAACACTTTCTCCTTTTAGTAATTTAACAACAAGCGGATGGTTAATTACTAAATATGACGCTTTTAGTAGAATAATTTATACTGGTTGGCAAACATCATCAACAATTAATAGTGCTGGGAGAAAAACACTTCAAGATTCGCAAAATGCTTTAACTACAACTTTAAACGAAACCAAATTAACTTCTGGAACTATAGATGGCATTCCTACATATTACAGCAATGTCGTTGCACCAACTAGTTTTAAATTACTTACTGTTAATTATTATGATAACTATACATTCCCAAATGTTCCGACTATTCCAACAAGTGTTGAGGGGCAAACTGTTTTAAATACTTCTCAAGTCAAAAATTTGCAAACAGGAAGTTGGAGTAGAACGCTAACTACTAGTACTGCCATAGTTGGCGAAATTAACTCAATTTTATATGATACTAAATCAAGAATAATTAGTTCTAATACAAAAAATTATTTAGGAGGCTATACAAAAGTTGATAAAAAATTAGATTTTGTTGGAGTTCCTCAATATACAATTACATATCACAAACGCTTAAATGCAGATGTGGAGTTAAAAACAACTAATAATTTTACTTACTCACCTCAAGGTAGATTACTTATACATACCCATCAAATTGGAGCAGGAAGTATTCAATTATTAGTCAAAAATGATTATAACGAAATTGGACAGTTAATAACTAAAAGAGTCGGAGGGAATGATGTAACTGGAGCTACTAGTTTACAAAAAATTGATTATACATATAATATAAGAGGTTGGTTAACATCAATAAATGACATTACTAACTTAACAGTAGGTTCAGATCCTCAAGATTTATTTGCTTTTAAAATTAATTTTAATAATGTTCAGAATGAATCGGGATATACTGGTACACCTTTATACAATGGCAATATTGCTGAAACTTATTGGCGTTCTAAAAGTGATAATGTTATTAGAAAATATGGTTATTTATATGACAACTTGAATCGATTGACAAACTCAATATATCAAAAACCTGGTGCAACTGTTCCAGTTCCAAACTCATATAATGAAACGCTAAGTTATGATAAAAATGGAAACATTACATCTTTGCAACGAAATGGAAATACAGATGGAGTATTACCTGCAATTGGCATTGATAATTTAGCTTACACTTATGATACAAATTCAAATAAATTATTGAGAGTAACTGATACTCCATCCACGGCAATAAGTGGCTTTAAAGATGGAACAAATACTAATGATGACTATTTATATGACTTAAATGGTAATTTAACTTTAGACAATAATAAAGGTATAACTAGCATTATATATAATCATTTCAATTTTCCAACTAAAATTATTTTTGGAACAACAGGAAATATAGAATACACCTATAATTCATTTGGTCAAAAATTGTCAAAAAAAGTTACACAAGGATCAACAATCACAACAAGAGATTATTTAGGAGGGTATCAATATAAAAACGCAGTTTTACAATTTTTTCCAGTTTCAGAGGGATATGTTGCAAAAACTGGTGCTGTGTATAGTTATGTATTTCAATATAAAGATCATCTAGGTAATGTAAGAAGTAGTTATACCAAAAATAGTACAACTGGAAATTTAGATATTATAGAGGAAAGTCATTTTTATCCTTTTGGATTAAAACATTCAGGTTATAATAATACTATTTTAACCTCTGGTAACTCAGATGCTCAAAAATATAAGTTTGAGGAGCAAGAACGTCAGGATGAGTTAAACCTTAATTTAGATAGCTTTAAATATAGAAATTATGACTATGCAATTGGGCGATTTTTAGGTGTTGACCCATTAAGTGAAAAATATAATTGGCAATCAAATTATAGTTTTTGTTCTAATCAAGTTGTTCATTCACGAGAGATTGAAGGATTGGAAGCTGAAGATGATCAAAATGAAATGTGTGATCAACCTGATTATACAAATGAGAATCACGGACCAGGTTTTGGAGGAGAAATGACAGATAATATGTGTGATGCTTTTCCAATGGGTGGTGAGTTAGATGAAGTGATAATTTCTGCTGGATTTAAAGATTATGATGTTAATGATGAAAGTTATTCAAATGATAACGATAATTATATTAATGATATTGATGATGGTTACAGTGAAGAAGATGAGAAAGCTTTAGAAGATATGGCTGATAATTTTCAAAATATTGGAACAGTTTTATCATTAGTTGGAGTCGGATTATCAATGACAGTTGTTGGTGCACCTATAGGCGCTGCTTTGATGGCTGTTGGTGCAGGATTATCTTGGGGAGGTATTGGTATTGAATTTATTGAAGATGCATTTGACGGTCACGATGGTTTTGATTGGGGTAATCACGCAATGAACATTGGTTCTGAATTAATACCAGGTGCTTATGATGATTTTTTTGGAAGTGCAGATGAATTGATGCAAGGTGCAGATAATCTGTATATTGAACTAGGTGCTGCTGGTTCCGATTATTGGATGGATTTATTAAACGATTCACATCACCCATAAATTTTTAAAATATAATTTCACAATGGATAATGAGTTAATACAATTTGTTTGTTTTTTTATATTGTGCCTATGCTTAATAATATATTTTTATAAAAGAGAGAAAAAGTATAGGTATAGCGAAAGAGGTGACTATGCATTAATAAATAGCTATAAAAGATTTGGAATATTAATTACAGTAGCTTTAATTGCTTTAATAAAAATAATTGTTGAAATCTTAAAAGTATGCAATTGATAATGATTAATTAAAAAAAAAGTATAAACTATATTTGCTATAAAATTTCTAAAATATGAATTATAAATTTTTAGTTGCTTTGTTTTTTTTAAGCTTTATTTGTAATGGTCAAAAAAGTTTTGAGGGTATTGTAAAATTCAAAACTGAGATAACAATAACTGATTCGTTTAATGAGGATTTAAAACAAAATCTCCAAAAAAAGTATGGAGATAGTTTGTTGGTTTACTATTCTAAAAACGGCAATATTAAAAGAGAATATTTAAATAGTAAAGAGTTTGGTAATGATATTCAAATTTTCAATTCTGATACTGGTGAAATGATATTTGTAAAAAAAAATATTGAAAAAATATTGAAAGTTGATATGCAACAAAATACATTAAAATTATTGAGTAAAAGAAAAATCTCTAATGAAATCATAATGAATCTTGATTGCGAATGTTTTGAATATGTTGCTTTGTCTAAAACAAATGAGAAATTGATTATTAATTATTGCTATAGTTCCGCAACGCCAAGGATTGATTATAAACTATATGAAAAGTATAAAGATTTTTTTATGGATGAATATTTTCAAACTACAGAAAGACCTTATTTAAAATACTCGATGCAAACTAAAAAATCTAAATTGACTTTTATTGCTACAAATATTGAAGAAAAAATTTTAGACATTAATGAATTTCAACTTAAATAAGGTCTACAAATGATGTATCATATGATAGCTCTATTTAAAAACAGTTATTATCTCATTCGTCTGCACAAAATCCTCGTTTAGTCCAAGTATTCCTAAACTCACATCTTTGTTTGCTTCATTTCGCTAATTTCCTTTTTCACAGACGACTGGATTTCTTTTCGTTCAGTTAAAACAGGACGTTTTACTTTTCAGTTGCCACACCTTGCCAACGCTCCAAAAAGTTTTTGTACGCTCAACAGCGTATGCAGTAAACAGAAACTAAGGAGAATGAGCAACAAAAACTTTTCCCCAAGCTGTGTTACATAATTGAGTATTATAGTTCATCACAAAGCGAGTTTATTTTTTTTTTGGTTTTTGCAATGAAGCTATAATATCATTTATGTAAAACAGCCGCCACACCCAACGCGCTTGCCAGTGGCTCCAGGACAACATTTTTTGCAGCTCCCATCGCATCACCCAGCTACAAAAAACACCGTCCTTCGCCACTGTCTTCAACAACATTCGCTATTTCATAGGAAAGTTTACGGTCGTTATTACTTTCAAGAACGTTTACGGTAACTGTTTTTAGCAACTTTACGCATACATCGGTAGTGTTTTCATTGCTTTTGTAAGTTCTAAAAATGGCTTTGACTTTTAGTTTTTTGCCTATGGTAAAGCCATTTTTAGAACCCACAAAACCAAAATCCCAGTAAGAGTATCATTTTTTTATTTGCCAGAAAACCCCAAGTCATTGCCTCAGCGGTAAAGCCGATGCCAAACCGTTCCTAATAATAACAATGATAAGCTTGAAGCATTATCTTTCTTTCAAGTCTATGGCATCAACTTTTCCACTAAAGCAATCAGAAACATCCCAATAAGCAAATAAAAAAATGATACACTTACTCGCGCTGCTGCACCGTCGCACTAGGTAAGTATTTGCATTGTTTTTTGAAGATGCTTTCCATTTTGAGTACAACATTCAGTTTTGATAGAAGTCTTGCATTTCATAAGACGATTAGGCATCCTCAAAAATCAAATAGTAGAAGGAAGAGTATCAATTTTTCAGATGGATTAGGATAAGCATCTTTTTCATCACGTTGTTTCATCCATCTACAAAAAATTGATACACTTCCAAGACATTTTATCTTCCAATTCAACACCAAATACTTCAGCTAAAATCCGATTAAACAAGAACATTTTGATTGGATATTCAAAACAAAAAATAAAAAAAAAGAGAGCAAAGATAAGTTCTAGGTATTCAGAAAAAAAAGTTCAAGCCCTACGGGTTTTAAAAAAAATCTCCACCCATAACAGTTCGCAACAACAATCATTTCCGATTACACGCCCATACTTCCGAAGATGTGTCGGGTAGTATTTTTTTAAAAAAACTTTTTTTTCTGAAACCTTCCACTTAAACGGACGGCTTTCTTTTTTTCTTTTTTTTCTTTTGAAAAATTTTATAGGTCGAGCGTAGCGAGGCACACCTGCATTTCAAGAGAAAATCTGCGGAAAACTGAAAATCTAAACAATTTTTAAAGCCGAAAGTTATGCAGAATTTCATCATTAAAACCCACCAAAAAGGCACGATTTACTCGAAACCGCATTTATTCCTACTTAACAAAGGGATGAACAGCGGAAAGCCAAAAAAAGAGCCATTTACGAACAGCTTTGTAGTCATTTTTGACTTAGAACAGGACTGCGAAAACCTTTATTTTATTGCTTACAGTTTGTGGCAAACAAAATTTTGGCATCAATTTTTAGTAGGTTCTGTAATTCCATTTTTACGCCTTAATGATTTTAAAAAGGAGTTTTTTGTTAGGTCTAAAATTATGATGGAAGAACACGAGCAACACGTTAAGCATATTGCAGCTCTAAAACTTTTGGAGCAAAAAGAAAAGCAATTTCACGAAAATATCAACCTTATCAACGATATGCGAAGAGTTATTTTATACCGTTACTGCAAACGATAAAACAATCCTGGTCCAACTGGAGTAGGATTGTTTGCACCTCATTTATAAGCAAACCAATACATAAGTGCAATACGATTGCACCACTTAAATAAATCGAAGA